>JACMKN010000289.1 GCA_014380135.1 Deltaproteobacteria bacterium | reverse complement strand
CGGGATAGCCTCCCAGGCCCTGGGGATCGCCGAAGGCGCCTTTGATCTGGCACTGGCCTACTCCAAGGAGCGCAAGCAGTTCGGCAAACCGATCTGCGACCTGCAGGCCATCCAGTTCAAGCTGGCCGACATGTATGCCAAAATTGAGACCAGCAAGCTTATGACCTACAAGGCCGCCTGTCTCAAGGATGCCAGGAAGAGTTACACGATGGAATCGGCTATGTGCAAGATGCTGGCCTCCGAGGCTGCCACCTACGTCACAAAAGAGGCAATCCAGATTCACGGCGGTTACGGCTTCATCTGTGATTACGAGGTGGAACGCATGTACCGCGACGCCAAGATCACCGAGATCTACGAGGGCACCAATGAGGTTCAACGGGTCGTGATTTCAAAACTGCTGTTGTCGTAAGAACGTCCATATTTCCGCCATGCCGGCGTTGTCTTCGTCGATCACTTGTGCGGCGTGGCGCTGCCACTCCTCCGCGCTCCTCCTCGCCGCCTTGGCCTGACGAAAATCTGAACGTTCCAGAGAATTGGAGAGTTTATGGAAGCAACCCGCGAAATATACTGGAACATCGGCCAGGGAGTCGTCATCCCGATGTATATTCTGGCTCTGGCCGCCTTCGGGGTCATGGCCTGGGGCTTCCGGCAGCGCCTGCCGATCTGGCGTCAGGGCAGGGCTCTGAACCGCTTTGACCGCTTCGATGAACGGGTCAAATTCATGATCTCCGAGGTCTTCAGCCAGTCCAATATCTCGCGCGTAAAAGACGGCGGAGTTCCCCATGCGTTCTTCTTCTGGGGCTTCCTGACCCTCTTCGCCGGAACGATGCTGGTCATGCTGCAGGCCGATTTTTTCACGCCGCTGACCGGTGTCAATATCCTCTCCGGTGGATTCTACAAAGGCTTCTCGCTGGCGCTGGACCTGGCCGGCATCCTGTCACTGCTGATGCTGGCCGGACTCTTCATCCGGCGCTTCGTGACCCGGCCCAAAGGGCTTGAAATCGTCAAGGACGACTACATCGTCCTGCAGCTGCTGTTCGCGATCCTGATCACCGGTTTCCTGGTGGAAGGCGCCCGCATGGCGGCCACCGAACTGCGCCAGAACCCCGCTCTGGCTGTCTTCTCACCGGCGGGACTGCTGACAGGTCAACTGTTCTCCAGCATGACCGAAGTCACACTGCTGGTCACGCACAAGATCCTCTGGTGGCTGCATTTCGCACTGGTAATGGGCTTCTTCTGCGCCATCCCCTACACCAAGCTGCGCCACATCCTGACCACCAGCGTCAACGCCTTCCTGGCGCCGCTGGAGCCCAAAGGCACCATCGCCACCATCAACCTGGAAGACGAAAGCATCGAACAGTTCGGCACGGCGGCTATCAGCGACCTGACCTGGAAGGACATCTTCGACGCCGACGCCTGCACCACATGCAAACGCTGCCAGGACCGCTGCCCGGCCTCCGCCACCGACAAACCGCTCTCCCCGATGAAGATCATCCAGCAGATCGGCGAACTGGCCGTGGGCAATCCGTCCGGCAACCTGATCGAGACCGTCAGCCAGGATGCGCTCTGGGCCTGCACCACCTGCCGCGCCTGCCAGGACATCTGCCCGGCCAACATCGAACATGTCAACAAGATCATCGAGATGCGCCGTAATCTGACGCTGATGGAAGGCGCCTTCCCCGGTGACGAAGTCCGCACCGCCACCAGCAACATCGAAGTAAACGGCAACCCCTTCGGACTGGCCTATGCATCCAGAGCCGACTGGGCCGACGGCCTGGACGTGACCCTGATGGAGAGCGGCGCGGAAGTGGACCTTCTCTACTTCGTCGGCTGTTACGCCTCCTTCGACAACCGCAACCGCCAGGTGGCCCGCAGCTTCATCAAGATCTGCAACGCCGCCGGCATCAAGATCGGCATCCTCGGTAAAGGGGAAAAATGCTGCGGCGAACCGGTCCGAAAACTGGGCAACGAATACCTGTACCAGATGGTCGCAAACGAAAACATCGAACTGATCAAAGGCTACGGCGTCAAACGGATCGTCACCACCTGCCCGCACTGCTTCAACACGCTGGCGCGGGACTACCAGGACCTGGGGCTGGATGTCCCGGTGGAACATTACAGCACCTTCGTCAACAGCCTGATAAATGACGGGCGCCTGAAACTCGTGCAGGATCCGGAACCGTTCGATTTCACCTACCACGATTCCTGCTATCTGGGTCGCTACATGGACATCATCGACCAGCCGCGCGGCATCCTGGCGGCCGCCGGCGGCAACATCACCGAAATGGACCAAAACGGATACGACAGCTTCTGCTGCAGCGCCGGCGGCGGCCGCATACTGGCCGAAGAGAAGCTGGGCAGCCGCATCAACATCGCCCGGGTAAAAATGGCCCAGGAAACCGGCGCCCCGCTGCTGGTATCCAACTGCCCCTTCTGCCTGACCATGTTTGAAGACGGCATCAAGACCGGCGGGGCGGAGGGACAGCTGCAGGTCAGGGACCTGGCCGAAATCGTGGCTGAACGGATAGCGGCATAGAGATCAAAGGTAATTAAAGGAGGAAACTATATGAAAATACTGGTCTGCATCAAACAGGTCCCCGACCTGGAATCCCGCTTCAAACCCAACGCCGAGGGGGTCTGGTACAACGAAACCGACTTGGCCTGGAGAATGAACGAATATGACGAATTTGCCGTGGAACAGGCGGTCCAGCTGCGTGAAAAGTTGGGTGAAGGCGCCGAATTGACTGTGCTCTCGATCGGGCCGGAGCGGGTCGTGGAAGCCATCAAAAAGGCGCTGGCAATGGGCTGCGACAATGCCGTGCATGTCCAGGATCTGGCCGCCGCTACCAAAGACCCCTGGCAGATCGCGTCGATCATCTCCGCCTATGCCAAAGACAAAGCTTTCGACCTGATCTTTACCGGCATGCAGTCCCAGGACCGCGGCTCGGCTCAGGTCGGCGTGACGGTTGCCGAACAGCTGGGTTTCGCCTGCAGCACCACGCTGGTCGGCTTTGAATACGACAACGGCACGATCACCGCAAAGCGTGAACTGGAGGGGGGCATCAAGGGGGTCGTCAAAATTAAAACCCCGGCCCTGGTAACCTGCCAACTGGGGCTCAATGTGCCGCGCTATCCGACCCTGCCCAACATCATGAAAGCCAAGAAGAAAGAGATCATCGCCATAGCGGTGGCCGATCTGCTCAAGGAAGAGCCGCTGGCAACCACGGTCAGCTTCCATCCTCCGGCCAAAAAAGGGAGCGGCATCGTGCTGGAAGGAGAAACAGGAGCCATGGTGGATCAATTGATCGGGATACTGAAGGATAAGACAACGGTGTTGAGATAGGAGACAACCATGAAAGCACTATTGATCGGCGAATACCGCGAAGGAAAACTGCTGGACTCCACCTACGAACTGTTCGGATTTGCTTCCCAGCTGGGGGCCGAGAGCGCCCTGCTGCTGGTGGGGAGCGCAGACCAGCTGCCGGCTTTCGGCGGCACGCTCTACCTGGCCGATGCCGCAACCTGCGGGGAATACAACCCGGATCTGCACAAAAAGCTGGTACTGGAAGCGGTCCAAAAGGAAAACCCGGACTACATCGTATTTGTCCACTCTTCCTACGGCTGGGACCTGGCACCGCGGGTAGCGGCCTCTCTCAAAACAGCCCAGGTGTCGGAGGTGACCGCCATCGTTCCGGGTGGCTTCGAGGTCGGCTGCTGCAACGCCAAGATGCGCCGCACCGTCAAGCCCAACAGCGCCAAAGCGGTCCTGACTATCCAGGCCGGCGCATTTCCGGTTCTTCAGCCGGGCGGCACGCCTCAACTGCAGAAGCTGTCGGCAGAGGGAACCGCTGCAGTTGAATTCATCGGCTACGAACCGGCCGAACCGAAGGACGTTGATCTGGCACGGGCCGAAATCATCGTCTCGGCCGGACGCGGAGTCGGCAAGAAAGACAACATCCCGGTCATCGCCGCTCTGGCCAGGGCGCTGGGAGGCGAGCTGGGGGCCAGCCGTCCGGTGGTGGACGCCGAATGGGTCAGCCACAGTCACCAGGTCGGGACCACCGGTCAGACCGTATCCCCCAAACTGTACGTGGCCTGCGGCATCAGCGGTGCGATCCAGCATCTGGCCGGCATGAAAAAGTCCGATTTCATCATTGCCATCAACAAGGACAAGGACGCGCCGATCGGCGAGGTGGCCGACGTGCTGGTCGTGGCGGATGTGATGCAGTTTGTGCCGGCCTTGACGGCCAGGCTGGCGCGATGAAAGTGCTGGCCGGCATCAAGATAGTGAATCTGGCGGCCAACCTGCCCGGTCCGGCCGCTGCTCAGCGCCTCAGCCGGATGGGAGCCAACGTGATCAAGATCGAAGCTCCCGCCGGGGATCCGATGGAGATCTATTCTGCCGACTGGTACCGGGACATGGCGGCCGGTCATACCGTCGTCAGGCTCGATTTAAAGCTGCCGGCAGGCAAGGAAATCCTTCTGGATCTGCTCAGCAGCGCCGATGTTCTGATTACAGCCACCCGGCCGGCCGCGATGGAACGGCTGGGACTGGGTCCGGCTGCCCTGCAGCAGAAGTTTCCGAGATTGTGTCAGACCATCATCGTCGGTTACCCGGCCCCCAGGGATAACGAGGCCGGCCATGACCTGACCTATCAGGCCTCCATGGGACTGATCGATCCGCCGCACATGCCCCGCACGCTGCTGTCGGACATGGCTGGAGCGGAACGGGCGGTCTCCTCGACGCTGGCCCTGTTGTTCAATCGCGAGCGCAGCGGAGTCGGCGGTCATGATATTGTGGCCCTGTCGGAGGCGGCCGAGGCTTTTGCGGAACCGCTGCGCTACGGCAGCACGGTTTCGGGCGCATCACTGGGGGGCGGCATTCCCGAATACAACATCTACCGGACCGCTGACGGCTGGGTGGCAGTGGCGGCCCTTGAACCGCATTTCAAACAGCGACTGGAGGGTGCTCTGAACATCTCAACGCCGGAAGAGTACCGGGCCGCCTTTGCCGGGCAAAGCTG
>JACMKN010000041.1 GCA_014380135.1 Deltaproteobacteria bacterium | reverse complement strand
TCGAACCCGTACTGTCTGGCCTGCGACCGGAACTGTTCATAATCCAGCGGCTCGTCTTCAAAGAAAAATTGTCCCATGAAGAGGTTGCCGAAGTGCCTGTCACCAACCATGACCGGTGTCGCCACGTCCCACATGTTGTTCTTGCACTTGTAGACTTTGTACTCGCCATGGGGGATACCTGCCGACAGGCGCACGTCGCTTTCCACACAGTTCCGGCAGGTTTCGGGATTGACGCGGTGGAATTTGGTGCAGACATCCTGCCACCCCACACCGACCAGAACCTTGCCTTTGTTATCCAGCAAGCCCGTCGGAATGCCGGTAAGCTGATAAAAATCGTCCATCAGCGTCTGGAGCGACCGGGCATCGATGATGTCGGCCAGATCCAGGTTGCCGATGTCTCCTTCCGGAGAAATAATGCTGTCCAGTTTGCGCCTGACGCGTTCCTCACTCTCCTCCAGCGCCCCTTCGGCTCGCTTGCGCCCGGTGATGTCGATGAAGGTGACCACAATGCCGTCGATGCTTCCCTCCTGGGTCCGGTAAGGAAAGATACGTTTCAGATAGCAGCGCCCTATCTCCAGGGTGGTGATCTCCTCTTCGGCAAAGGGCTGCCCCGACAATACCGTCTCGGCGTCGCGGGAGAGGGTGGTCCAGTCGATCTTTCCGGCCAGGTGCCGGAAGGGACGGCCGATGTCGGTCGGGATCAGGTTGAAGATGTCGGCCACGGCCGGGGTGAAGCCCTTGACGTGGAGTTCCCGGTCGAGGAAAATAGTTGCAATCCCGGAACTGGACAACAGGTTCTCCATGTTGCTGGTGGCCTGGTTCAGCTCCTCCACCTTTCCCTGCAGCTCGGCGTTGACCGTGATCAACTCCTCGTTCAGGGCCTGCAACTCCTCCTTGGAGGTCTCCAGCTCCTCGTTGGTGGACTGCAACTCTTCGTTGGCGGACTGGAACTCCTCGTTGATCGACATCAGCTCCTCGTTGGCCGACATGAAGCCTTCGTTGGAGGTCTCCAGCTGCTCGGAGGTGGCCTGCAGCTGCTCGTGGGTGACGCGCAACTGCTCCTCCAGCTGGCGGAAAAGCATCTCCCGGGAGGTTTCGCCGCCGGGAGTTCCTGCTCCGCCGGAGAGGTCGGCCAGCGCTACCGGAGGAGCGCCCGGTTCGAAGACCACCAGGGCCAGTCTGCTGCCCGGTGCCGGGCCCAGAGGCTCCACGATCAGGTTGACCGTCGTCTCGCCCCCCTCGTCGGCGACCTTCACCCCACGAAACTCGATCCGTTTCTGTTCGGCAAAGGCCTTGTAGATCGCGGCTCGCAGGGTCGGCCGCAGATCCTCCCTGGCCATGCGCAGGATATCCCGGGTGGGCTCCCCGACCGGCACTTCCAGAAACCGGCTCAGACGGGTGGAGACGTGTACCATCTCGAATTTGTCGCTGACCACCACGCAGGGGGGAGAGTAGCGCTCCATCAGGATCTTTTCCGCGACCATACCGGGTGACGGTGCCACTGCCTCGGCGGGACGCCCGGGCTTGGGGGCCGTCGGCACCCGGACGGTGGTGGAAAGAGGAAAAACGGTCTCCAGTCGGCGTTTGTTCTCCAGACGTTCGAATATTTTCCACTTGTTGTCGATGGTGGTGAACAGGTCCGAGTTACGTCCCACGGTTTCCGAACTGCCCAGAAAAAGGACCCCGCCGGTCTTCAGCACCTGGTGAAAGAGGGTCATCAGGCGTTTCTGCATGTCGGAGTTGAGGTAGATCAGGAAGTTGCGGCAGACCAGCAGGTCGAGACGCGAGAAGGGGGGATCCTTGATCAGGCTGTGGTGGGCGAAGACGACCATCTCCCTGATCTGTTTCTTCACCTGCCAGCGGCCGTCGCTTCTGGTGAAGAATCTGTTCAGTCTCTGCTCGCCCAGATCCTGCACGATATCGTCGGGATAGAGCCCGGCCCGGGCCTGGGCGATGGCCGTCTCGTCGATGTCGGTGGCGAAGAGCTGCACCTTGGCGTCCAGCCCGTGACCCTGCAGGAACTCCTGGATCAGGATGGCCATGGAGTAGACCTCTTCGCCGGTGGCGCAGCAGGCGTGCCAGATGCGTAGCGGTTCCTCGGGGTTCCGTTTCTCGAACAGACGGGGGATAACCTCTTGTCGCAGGACCTCGAAGGCCTGCGGATCGCGGAAGAAGCTGGTCACGCCGATCAGGATGTCCTGGCAGAGGGCCTGGGCTTCCTGCGGATTCTCCTCGATCAGGGCGATATACTTGCCAATGCCGCTCACCTCGTTGATCGCCATGCGGCGCTCGATGCGGCGCATGACGGTGTTGGCCTTGTAGGAGCTGAAATCGTGGCCGGTCTTGAGTTTGACCATGCGGAAGATGGCGCCCAGTTCTTCGTCAAGGCTATGCACCCGGCAGGAACGTCGGGGAATTACGCAACTGCCCCGGGCGATCTCGACGATTCTGGGGGCGATCTCCTCCACCGGCAGGACAAAATCCACTGCGCCGGTGGCTATGGCGTTCTTGGGCATGGCGGGGTTGACAGCCGAAGCGGGTTCCTGTACCAGAACCGCCCCGCCGGCCTCCCTGACCGCCTTGATACCGCTGGAGCCGTCGATGCCGAAACCGGAGAGGATCACTGCAATGGTGAGTTCGGCGGCATCGGCGGCCAGCGATCGGAGGAATTGGTCGATGGGGTGATGCACACCCTGCGCCAATTCCACGGCAGTCAGCTGGATACGTCCTTTGGCGACTGTCAGGTCCGCGCCGGGAGGGATCACATGAACCGTGTCCGGCTGCAGGAGCATTCCGTCTTCCGCCGTCAGCACCGGCATGGGGGTGCAGCGCCCCAGAATCTCGGGAAGATACGACGGCCCGTCGGGGTGCAGGTGCATGATCACCACGAATGCGAGACCGCAGTCGGCGGGCATGGCGGTGAAGAGCTGTTCCAGGGGCGCCTGGCCGCCGGCCGAAGCGCCGATGCCGACCACCAGGCAGGGTTTCCTGGGCGAGGGTTTATCCACTGATGCAGTGCGGTCGGCCCCGTCCTGCGCGGCCTCGGACGCGGTGGTATTGCTACCCGCCGAAAGCGGTTTTTCCATGACCATGTATTATCTCCAAACATTGGAAGAATGTTGATGTTTTGGTTATTGAAAATCTCTATTGTTGTATCAGAATTAATGAAATAATCAATCGCTGCATCCTCTTTTTCCGGCAAGCCTTCAGGCCGCCTCACGACCGCCCCATTCATCTCTTCCGCGCCAGAAAGGGTGACAAGCAGGTCAGGGGAAGTGAGGGCGCGCCGACCGGTCGGCCGATTCCTGCTTGAATGGAAATTGCAGGCGTGGTATTGCTCATATCATGAACCTATTACGCCCCAATATCGCCGCCATGCAGGGTTATGTACCAGGCTTCCAGCCGCCGGACATCGCCTCATGGATCAAGCTCAACACCAACGAAAACTCGTATCCCCCTTCTCCAAAGGTAGTTGAAGCCATCCTGGCGGAACTCGGCACTGATGGCGCCCGCCTGCATACTTATCCCTCGGCATCCAGCCAACAGTTGCGAGAGGTAGCCGGTGAGCTGTACGGCTTCGAACCGTCCTGGATCATCATGGCCAACGGTTCGGACGAGGTGCTCAACAATCTGATCCGCGCCTTTGCCGCCGAAGGAGAGGAAATCGGTTATGTCCACCCCTCCTACTCCTACTACGCTACCCTGGCAGAGGTCCAGGGGGCGCGGGTGCGCACATACGGACTGACGGATGATTTCCGCATAGCCGGGTTTCCCGAGCGTTACGAAGGCAAGATTTTTTTCCTGACCACCCCCAATGCCCCGCTCGGCCCGGCTTTTCCGGTCGAGTACATTGAAGAGCTGGCGCAGCGCTGTGCCGGGATGCTGGTTCTGGATGAAACCTATGCCGACTTTGCCGAGGGCACGGCACTGGAACTGGTAAAGAAATACGATAATGTCGTCGTGACCCGCACACTTTCCAAAAGCTATGCCCTGGCCGGCATGCGTCTGGGTCTGGCAATCGCCCGCCCCGAGGTAATTGCCGCCCTGGACAAGATCCGCGACCACTACAACCTTGACCGGTTGGCCCAGGCGGCTTGTGTGGCCGCACTCCTGGATCAGGAATATTTAAGGGAGTGTTGTCTGAAAATACGTGAAACACGGGAGTGGTTCTCTGCCGAGCTACGTGCCATGGGCTACAACGTCATCCCGTCCCAGGGCAACTATGTTTTTGCAGCGCCCCCGGACAGGAATGGCAAGCGGGTTTATGAAGGCTTGTTCGAGCGCAAGATCCTGGTGCGTTACTTTTCCGACCCAATCTTGTGCCATGGCCTGCGGATCTCGATCGGCACTCAACACGAGATGGAGAAGACGCTGGCAGCCATGAAGGAAATCGGCTAATCAAGGAGGAACCAGATACATGTCACGCACTGCAACAATTGAACGTATCACCAATGAAACCAGGATCAAACTGTCGCTGACGGTGGACGGAACCGGCCAGGCCAAAATCTGCACCTCGGTTCCTTTTCTGGATCACATGCTGAACCTGTTTGCCCGTCACGGACTTTTCAACCTGGAGGTCGAGGCCTGCGGCGATATCGACATCGATTTTCACCACACGGTGGAAGACATCGGTATCGTACTGGGCGAAGCTTTCAAACAGGCGCTGGGGGACAAAAAAGGGATCCGGCGTTATGGTCAGGCCAGCGTGCCGATGGACGAAACCCTGGCCAGCGTGGCGGTGGACATATCCGGGCGCCCCTATCTGGTTTACCATGTCAATCTGCCCAAGGTTAAGATCGGCGATTTCGACGTGGAACTGGCCCGGGAGTTCTTCCAGGCCTTTGCCAGCCATTGCGGTCTGAACCTGCATATCAACGTCATGTATGGCGACAACGTACATCACATCATCGAAGCCTGCTTCAAGGCGGTTGCCCGGGCAATGGATGCCGCTACCCAACTGGACCCACGGGTCAAGGACGTCATGTCTACCAAGGGCGTTTTGTAGCAGGGAGTGAACAATATTCATTAAAAAGGGGCGCCTCCAACCGGAGTGCGCCCCTCTGTTTTTATGCATGACTGACCGGGTTGTAAAGCTACCTGATCTCTTTCAGCATGGACTTGGCCCGCTTGGCCTCTTCACTTTTCGGGAATTTTTCAATCAGTTTTTTCAGCACATATTTGGCACTCTTGGCGTCCTTGATTGCGCTGAAGGCCATGCCCTGTTTCAGCATGGCGGCGGTAACCTTTTCCTTGCCTGGGTAGTTCTTGATAACTTCCTGATAAGACAGAATGGCCGGTTCATAGTTTTTTTCGCTGAAGTGAGTCTCACCGATCCAGAAGTGAGCATTGGCCGCCAGATCATGTTGAGGATTCTGTTCGAGAAACTTGGCAAACTGCTCGCGGGCGGCCGGCATGTTACCGGACTTGAAGAGTTCCAGACCATTCAGGTATAACGCATCTCCAGTAACAGGCACAGGAGCAGGCATTTCCTTTTTAGCGTCCGCCGACATCTTATTGGTCAAATCATCCAGAACTTTCTGTTGTTTGAGGATGCGATCCTCAAGGGCAATAATCCGCTTATCGGCGTCTTCCCGGTAACGGACCAGGTCTTCGGTCGGTTTTTTCAGGGCTACGGACGTATCGTCCAGTTTGCCGTTAAGCGCCTGCATTTCACTCTTGGTACTGTCGATCGTGGCCTGAATGTCGGCCGACATCTTGCGAACAGCGGCCACATCCGACTTGAAGCCTTTCTCAACCGAACTGACACTCAACTTTGATTCCTCACGCAAACCTGCCAGATCTTTCTCGACCGAAAACATGCGGGTTTTGACGGTATCGACATCGTTACTGACACTGTCAAGGGCGCCTTGCGTAGCGCATCCTGACAAACCGACCATACAAACAAGCGGCAAAATATACGTTAATTTCATTTAGATTCTCCTTATCGCGGATTGGGACGACACGTTTATAACATGATCATTTTTTATTGACAAGCAGACGCTGGCAAGAGCGGCATTAAAATCAGGATATTACGCTTGACAAAGCGCTGTAATTCCTTTAACTCTCGTGTGTTTTTGGGTTTTTTTGCAGCAACTTATCTCAACAGGAGGATTGGAAAGAATGGAACAGTACGCTGTAGTATTCGCCCTGGTCTGTGCCGCGGCTGCCGTGGCCTACGGCCTGATCTCGGCCCAGTGGATCCTTGGGCTCCCCCAGGGTAACGACCGCATGAAACAGATCGCTGCCGCGATCCAGGAGGGCGCCGGTGCTTACATGAAGCGCCAGTACACCATCATCGCAGTGGTCGGTGTGATTATGTTCATCGCACTGTTTGCGAGCTTGGGCTGGAAGACTGCGGTAGGCTTTGCCGTTGGCGCCATCTTTTCCGGTCTGACCGGTTTCATCGGCATGTTCGTTTCGGTTAGAGCCAATGTACGCACCACCGAGGCCGCCAAGTCCGGCATCGTCAAGGCCCTCAATGTCGCCTTCAAGGGCGGTGCCATCACCGGCATGCTGGTGGTTGGTCTGGGCCTGCTGGGTGTGGCCGGCTACTATCTGGTTCTGCAGAAACTCATGCCGGGCGCGCCGGTCAAGGATGTGGTCAGCCAGCTGGTCGGCCTCGGCTTCGGTGGTTCGCTGATCTCGATCTTCGCCCGTCTGGGCGGTGGCATCTTCACCAAGGGTGCTGACGTCGGCGCCGACCTGGTCGGCAAGGTCGAAGCCGGCATCCCGGAGGACGACCCCCGCAATCCGGCCGTCATCGCCGATAACGTGGGCGACAACGTGGGCGACTGCGCCGGCATGGCCGCCGACCTGTTCGAAACCTACGCCGTCACCCTGATCGCCGCCATGCTGCTGGGCGCCATCACCTTCACCAGCGATCCCGCCTCGGTCAGCTATCCCTTGATTCTGGGCGGCATTTCGATCATCACTTCGATCATCGGTACCTTCTTCGTCAAACTTGGCGCCAGCGGCAAGATCATGACGGCTCTCTACAAGGGTCTGATAGTTTCCGGTGTGCTGGCCTGCATCGCCTTCTACTTTGTCACGGTCCAGATGTTCCCGGGCGGTCTTACCAACGCCGCCGGTCAAAACTTCAGTGCCATGAACATCTTCATCTCCGCCATTGTCGGCCTGGTCGTAACCGGCGCCATCTTCTGGATCACGGAATACTACACCTCCACCGAATACGCTCCGGTCAAGCACATTGCCCAGGCCTCCACCACCGGCCATGGCACCAACGTCATCGCCGGCCTGGGTATTTCGATGAAGTCAACCGCTGCACCGGTGATCGTCATCGCTGCGGGAATCATCGTTTCCTTCCAGTGCGCCGGAGTCTACGGCATCGCCATCGCGGCCGTCTCCATGTTGTCGCTAACCGGTATCGTGGTTGCCATGGATGCCTACGGCCCGATTACCGATAACGCCGGCGGTATTGCAGAAATGGCTGATCTGGACGATTCGGTTCGCGCCGTAACCGATCCGCTGGATGCGGTCGGAAATACCACCAAAGCCGTTACCAAGGGTTATGCCATCGGCTCAGCCGGCCTGGCTGCCGTTATCCTCTTCACGTCATACGTGGATGAATTGAACCACGCCCTGCAACTGGCCGGTAAAGAGATCATCAAATTTGACCTGTCCGATCCCTACATCATCGTCGGCCTCTTTATCGGCGGTATGCTGCCCTACTACTTTGCCGCCCAATGCATGGAAGCGGTCGGAAAGGCCGGCGGCGCGGTCGTAGTCGAAGTCCGCCGCCAGTTCCGCGAGATCAAGGGCATCATGGAAGGCACCGGCAAGCCGGACTACGCCGCCTGTGTTGACATCGTCACCAAGACCGCTCTGAAAGAAATGGTCATCCCCGGACTGATCCCGATCCTGGCTCCGGTTATCATCGGCTTCACCCTCGGTCCCAAGGCTCTGGGCGGCGTGATCGTCGGTACCATCGTGACCGGCATCTTCGTGGCCATCTCCATGACCACCGGCGGTGGCGCCTGGGATAACGCCAAGAAATACATCGAAGACGGCCACCACGGCGGCAAGGGCGGCGAAGCCCACAAGGCGGCCGTTACCGGCGACACGGTCGGCGACCCCTACAAGGACACCGCCGGTCCGGCCATCAACCCGATGATCAAGATCATCAACATCGTGTCACTGCTGATCGTGCCTCTATTGGCAAAGATGATGTAGCTTCGACTTTTTATGAATAAGCAGTCACAAGGCGGCGCGGGGATTACCCCGTTCCGCCTTTTTCTTTGCTTTCATCGTTAAAACATATATAATCTTTTATTTGAAAATAGCGCAATCCAAGTCCACCTGAAAGGTTAGATATTATAATGGACAAAGTCATAAGTAAAAAGATGCTGATCAATGTCATGCACCCGGAGGAGGCTCGCGTTGCAATTGTGCATGACGGCCGCCTGATGGAACTGAATATTGAGATCACCGGCAAGGAACAGACCAAGGGCAACATCTACAAGGGGGTCGTGCTGCGGGTCGAACCGGGCCTCCAGGCCGCTTTTATCGATATCGGCCGTGCCAAACCCGGCTTCCTTCAGATAGGTGAACTGCATCCCGATTTCTGGCAGTGGCGCGACGATGTCCCCGAGGATCAGCACAAACGCAGGCCTCGCATTCAGGAGGTCTTGCGCCGCGGCCAGGAACTGCTGGTACAGGTTGAAAAGGATGAGCGCGACAACAAGGGTGCTGCCCTGACCACCTATATATCCATGCCGGGCCGCTACATGGTGATCATGCCGGGCAGCGATTCCAGCGGCATTTCCCGCAAGGTTGAGCAGGAGGGAGCCCGCAAGAAGCTGAAAGAGATCGTGGCGGGAATGAATATACCGGAGGGGATCGGCTATATCATCCGCACAGAAGCTGTCGGGCGTACTCCCGAAGAACTGCAGAAGGACCTGGACAGCCTGGTGGGCATGTATGAAGGCATCAAGCAGAGAGCCACCGAAATCAACGGTGCCGGCGAGGTATACCGCGACAGCGGCCTGATCATCCGCTTCATTCGCGATTACTTTTCAGATGATATTGATGAAGTGCTGGTGGACAGTAAAGATGCCTGCAGCGAAGCCAAAAGCTTCTTCCGCGAGAATATGCCGACCTGTGAGAAACTGGTCAAGCTGCACAAGGAAAAACGGCCGATTTTTTCCCGTTTCCAGCTTGAAGAACAGATCGACCAGATTTACGAGAAACGTGTTTCGCTCCCCTCCGGCGGTTCCCTGATCATCGAACCGACCGAAGCGCTGGTTTCGATTGATGTAAACTCAGGCAAGTCCAGCGGCGAGCGGGGCATCGAGGATACCGCCTACAAAACCAACATGGAGGCGGCCGAAGAGGTCGCCAGGCAGTTGCGTCTGCGCGACCTGGGCGGACTGATCGTGATAGATTTCATCGACATGCGCGACAGAAAACATAATAGTGAAGTCGAGAAAGTTCTCAAGCAGGCCCTCAAGATGGACAAGGCCAGGGTCAATCTCGGCCGAATTTCCGATTTCGGCATGCTGGAGATGTCCCGCCAGCGCATCGCCAAGACTTTGAACGACGCCATCCACCTGGCCTGCCCGCACTGTGAAGGGCGCGGCAAGGTCAAGTCGGTTGAGGCGATGGCCCTCTCCTTCCTGCGCAAGGTACACGGCGCCGCCGCCAAGGGGAATATTTCCGATGTACATGGCGGCCTGCCGCTTGAGGTGGCTTACTACCTGCTAAACCGTAAAAAACGCGAATTGATCCAGATCGAAAAAGATTATGACATCGAAGTGACGGTCAAGGGCAAAACATCATTCCTGCTGAACCAGCTGGAACTGGAGACCGTTAAACGCGAGAAGGTTCACGTTGAGGACGTCCTGAAGAGTGCCATTGAAGCGGAAGAGGCCTATAAGCCGGTTGTTGCGATGGCGAGATTGGAAGACTCGCCTGAAGCCGACGAGCTTCATTCCGACGCAACTGTGCCGGCTGATGGTGCCAAAAAGCGCAAACGGCGCCGCAAGAAGAAGAAACCGGCCGGTGAGACAGATGCTCAGACAGGTCAACCGGAACAGCCTGAATCCGCGGAACTGTACGAAGCCGGGGTTGAAATAGAAGTCGAACAGGCCAGCAAGCCACACGAGACATCAACGGATGAACCCGACATCGATGCGGCCGCAGCAAAACCCAAGAAACGAAAGCGTCGACGCAGCCGCAAAGGGGTCAAGGGGCATGAAGACGCCTCACCGGCCGGCGACGTATCCGCCGTCGATGCTGATGAGCAATCTCCAGCCGCACCGGAACCGGAGCCGGAACCAACCCCGGTACTGGAACCGCCGGCACGGGTCGCAGACCTAGCACCTGCCGAGAAACCTAAACGGGCCAGGACTCCTCGCCCTAAAAAGAAACCTGCAACAGATGTAACCGAGCCAGCCGTGAAAACGCCCTCAACCGAACCGACCAAACCGACCAAACCGACCAAACCAACCAAACCGGCCGTTGAGGCAGTAGAGGTCACTGCTCCACCTGCGCCAAAACCTCGCCGCCGGGCAGCACCGAAAAAGGCCCCAGAGACTGTTGCCCCTGCACCTGAACCGGCGCAGGAGAAGCCCAAAGCTGCACCCCGGGCAAAACGCAAGAAAAAAGCAGAGGAAGTCCAATAACAAATCGCTAACGACTTCAGGGTGCCTTTGACGTTTTTTAGGGCGTGGCGTTACAACAGGTATGGAGAGAGATCAATGCAGAAGTGGACAACCGTTTTATGCGCTTTATTTTTGATGGTTTTTATGAGTGGTTGCGGGGGTGGATCAACTTCGGCCGTGGGCACCACCATCTATGATGTGCCGCTGCCGTCAGAAATCGGTACAGTTCAGCTGACAGCACTGCCTGAAATTAAAACCGTATCAACATTTGCGGGTACTGCCCCCACCGCCACCAATGGCATCACTCCCGGCTTAACTGACGGCGACCGGATACTAGCTGCTCGTTTCAATCAGCCGGTTGGTATTGCGACGGATGGAACAAACTTCTACGTGGCCGATTACAAAAACAACATGATCCGCAAAATCGATATGTCTACAAATAAGGTTACAAATCTGGCCGGCAGCGGCGCTGCTGGTAATGTTGATGGCACCGGTACTGACGCCAAGTTCAACGCCCCGACTTCCATTACCGTTTCTGGAGATTTTCTTTACATTACAGACACCGGCAACAACATGATCCGACAGGTCCACAAAGACACAGGGGTAGTCAAAAATTTCGCCGGCAGCACTACCGGCCTGGCAGGTTCTGTTGATTCCAAAACGGTTCCAACCGATGCCAGATTCAACCAGCCCACCGGAATCACTACGGATGGTAAGAATCTTTACGTTGCCGATAACGGCAACCATACCATCCGCCGGATCGTCATTCCCAACGGAACAACCACCTTAGCAGCCGTTACTACCCTGGCCGGTTCTCCCGGCGCCGCCGGTTCAGTTGACGGGATCCAAGCAGCCGCTAGATTCAACCAACCGGCCCGCATCACCACCGATGGCAAATATCTCTACGTGACCGACCTTATTAACAGGACTATCCGTAAGGTCGACATTGCCAGAGGAGCCGTTACAACCATAGCCGGCATTTCCGGGCCACTTGATGCTGCCGGTAATATTGCCGATTCCACTGACGGCACCGGCGCTACGGCGCGCTTCTACCAGCCGAACGGCATCACCACCGATGGTAAAAATCTTTACGTAACCGACTCCTACAACAACAGCATTCGCAGGATAGTACTAACAAACGAAACAATTTTTTCCGGAGCGGTAACAACACTGATCCATGGCACCTCCGAAAAACCCGGTTCAAATGACGGTATTGATGGATTTGCCAAGTTCAATACACCGATCGGCATCACGACCGATGGCAGCGCTCTTTATGTAGCAGATAGTCGGAACCACACCATTCGAAAGATAGAGTGACGGGAAAAACCGGAAATATAACCCGATTGATTACGGGGTACTCGCACAAGCGGCCCCTTTTTTTCTTGACGTGCAAGGGCGTTGGCGATATTTATGCCCGCTGTTTGTATGGCGCAAATTTGTAGTGAAAGGTTAAACCCAAATAATGGAAGAACTCAGCGAACTGCTGCTTCAACGGCGCCGTAAAGTCGATGCGCTTTGGGAAGCGGGCATCAATCCATATCCCAACGACTTCAAACCGCAGCATACCTCGGCCGATATTCTGGCCGCCTATGGCGACAAGGAGCAGATAGACGCTTCTGCAGAGATGTTTGTCGTGGCAGGTCGCATCCTGGCCCGGCGCTCATTCGGCAAGGCCGCCTTCATTCAGCTTCAGGATCGTAAAGGACGCATTCAGCTTTATGTCAAGAAAGACGAGATTGGCGAGGATGCTTTTGCCGCATTCGAATCATTCGATATAGGAGACATCGTCGGAGTCGAGGGCTATCCCTTCCGTACCAAGACCGGCGAACTGTCCCTGCACGCGCGTTCCATTCGCCTGCTGGTCAAGTCTCTGCTCCCGCTGCCTGAAAAATTCCATGGACTGACGGACGTGGAAACCCGCTATCGCCAGCGCTATGTGGATCTGATTGTCAACCCGGAGGTGCGCGAGATTTTTGTCAAACGCTCCCGCATCGTC
>JACMKN010000288.1 GCA_014380135.1 Deltaproteobacteria bacterium | reverse complement strand
TTTTTGACGGTCACGTACGAGTACCGGTAATACAACCGGAAGATCTGATTGGGTTGAAGATACAGGCCATTGCCAACAGTCCTGCCCGTATGGCCGTTGACCGTGGAGACATCGAAGGCTTGATGCAGTTGCATACCGGCAATATGGATTGGCAGCGTATCGAGGAATATTTTGCTCTTTTTTCCATGATGGATTTATTTAACGAATTAAAGGAGCGATATCATGCCGCGCAGCAAAATTCCTAATTTGTTGACGGAAGCATCCACGGAGGAGATGAACACTGATTTTGAGATCATGCGAATCAACCGCGCCAGAAAACTTAGAGAACATCCTCCGACATCAGGTCAGATGGCAGACTTCCAACAGGCTTACAACGAATTCATAAATCATCGCAAACGTCCGTTAGTTGCGTTCCTGGAACACGATATGAAGCTGTAAGCGATTGCGACACGGGTATATTCATGTTCACAGGATAAATGTTCCATTTGGGTAGTTAATTTATGTCAAAACTAAATTCAGAAGAGGACAGTATGTCAGAAGGTGTGAAGCATGGATTGATTATTATTGCTATGTCAACTACTATATTCGCCTTTTGTCTTTTGGGTTACCCGCCAATAACGGAGAAGCTGAAGAAAATTATTGCCCTTAAAGAGCAGAAAAACTACGACAACGCAGAAATTTATTCTGATTTTACAGAAGCTATAAGAGGAATAATATTTGGCAATATTGTAACAGGGCTATGGTATGTGCTGTATTTGTTCATTGCTACCCAATATATTGTATCGAGATTAGGCACATTCGAATACGGAGACAATGACGAAACTTTCTTGTATCTGATTTGGGTTGGTATTCCATATATAGCCAGTTATTTCCATTTCGTTTTAAAGGCCGGAAACAATCAAGCAGCAATAAGAAAATCGAATTTGACTAACCAAGAAAATGATTCAAAAGTTTTTTGGTACACCTTCTTAACTCCTATGGTTCTGCTTGTTGTTCTACAAAAGATATTCCAATTTTCAATACATTATCCCAATATCAATATTTTCCTTTTGTTGAATAACATCAAATAATGATGTCTAATCATCGGGTTGTGCGGTGACTCCGCACCACCCTCAGTCCCGTTACAGCTCGTAGATTTCGTCTCAAAGACATGGAGTCAAAATCATGGATGTTTTTGAACAAAATGAAAAAAAATGCGAAAAAATACGAAAGCACAATGCCGCACTTTTGGAAGAGTTTGCAAACTTCCTCAAAGAAAAGAACCTTGCTGCAAAAACAATTCAGAAGCATTGCTCAAACGTAGTTTTTTTCATCAATGTATTTCTTCTGTATGAAGAGACGATAGAAGCTGCTGATGGTGCAGAATACATCGGAGATTATTTGGGATTCTGGTTTATTCGTAAAGCCATGTGGGCAAGTCCTGCGTCTATAAAGGAAAATGCTTCGAGTCTGAAAAAGTTTTATCAATTCATGCATCATAACGGCAAAATACCGAAGGAATTTCTGGATGAACTGAAACAGACAATCAAGGAAGAAATGCCGGAATGGATTGCCACCGTGGAGAGATATGATGATCCGGATATCGAAGACATCTGGTAGTCGGCAAGTATCAAGATCTTTTCAGGCATCAAGACCTGTCCGGCAGTTGGAAATATTTATTCAAGGAGTTATCGACATATGCGCACCACCTTTCTCCCCTTTTCAACCCCCACCCTGGAAGATGCCGAGATCAACGAGGTGGTTGACTCGCTAAGATCGGGCTGGATCACCACCGGTCCCAAGGTCAAACGCTTCGAGGACGCCTTCCGGGCCTATGTCGGCGCACCCTACGCCGTACCGCTCAGCTCCGCCACCGCCGGCCTGCACCTGACGCTGCTGGCACTGAAGATCAAGGAGGGGGACGAGATCATCACGACACCGATGACCTTCGCCTCGACCGTCAGCATGATCGTCCTGTGCGGCGGGAGGCCGGTACTGGCCGACATCGAACCGGGCACACTCAATATCGATACCAACCGGGTTCGCGAGAAAATCACCCCCCGCACCAAGGCAGTTATCCCTGTCCATTTTGCCGGACAGGCCTGCGATATGGACCCGCTCTTTGCCCTGGCAAAGGAGCACGGACTGACCGTGATCGAGGACGCCGCCCATGCCGCCGGAACCGAGTACAAGGGGAAGCGCATCGGCTCGCTGGATTCGATCTCGATCTTCTCCTTCCACCCCAACAAGAACATCACGACCGGCGAAGGGGGCATGGTCTGCACGGCCGATGAAAACCTGGCTGAGGAGATCTCGCTGCTCAAGTTTCACGGCATGAGCCGCGAGGCCTGGAAGCGCTTCGCCGCCAGCGGAACCCCCAACTATGACATCCTGCTGCCCGGTTTCAAATACAACATGATGGACATCCAGGCCGCCATCGGCATCCACCAACTCCCCAGGCTGGACGGCTTCATCGACCGCCGAAAAGAGATTGCCGAATTCTACAACCGCGAGATGGCCGACGTGGTAGAGTTGGCCCTGCCGGCCTACGCCCCCTACCGGCAGCGCCACGCCTGGCATCTCTACACGCCGTTGGTCAGAATCGAAAAGCTGAATATCGACCGGGACCGCTTCATGGACGAGCTTAAGAAACACAATATCGGCAGCGGCCTGCACTATAAGGCCATCCACCACCACAGTTACTATCGTGATGCGCTCGGCCTGGCCGACAGCGAACTGCCCAACGCCAGCTATGCCTCAGAGCGGATTCTGTCCCTGCCGCTCTTTCCCAAAATGACGGATGACGATGCCGCCGACGTGGTGGCGGCGGTCAAGCAGGTCATTGCCGATAATGTACGATAAACGGAGCATGTCTTTATGAGCAACACCGAACACAAACTTCCCCCCCAGAATCTGGATGCCGAAATGTCGATCCTGGGCGGTATCCTGATCGACAACGACGCCATCAACCGGGTGCTGGAAGTGCTGGTAGCCGAAGATTTCTATCGCGAAAGCCACCGCAAGATTTTCCAGGCCATGATGGCGCTCTCCGACGTGCGCGAACCATGCGACCTGGTTACCCTGAGCTCCATGCTCCGCAAACAGGGTGAACTGGAGGAGGTGGGAGGCGCCTCCTACCTGATCATGCTGGTCGATTACGTGCCAACGGCTGCCAACATCTCCTACTACTGCAAGATTGTTAAGGAAAAGGCCATCAACCGTCGGCTGATCAGCGTGGCAACCGAGATCGCCACGCTCGGTTATGACGAAAAGTCGGATGTCAATGAGCTGTTGGATATGGCCCAGAAGCAGATTTACGAGATCTCCGAAAACAAGCTGCGCCCCCAGTATGTTCAGGTCAAGGACATCATCAAGGACACCTTCAAGATCCTGCAGAGCCTGCATTCCAAAAAGGAGCTGGTGACCGGCGCCCCCACCGGTTATGTGGACCTGGACCTGATGACGGCCGGTTTCCAGCCGGGCGACCTGATCATCATCGCGGCCCGTCCCTCCATGGGCAAGACCACCCTGGCCCTGAACATCGCCGAGTATGCCAGTGCCGATCCCCGCAACAAGAACAAGGTGCCGTCGGTAGTCTTCTCGCTGGAGATGGGCAAGGAGCAGTTGGTGATGCGCCTGTTCGCCTCCATCGCCCGCATCGATTTCGGCAAGATGCGCACCGGACATTTTCAGGACTCCGACTGGCCGCGTCTGACCAGGGCGGCCGGCATCCTGCACGACTCGAAGATTTTCATCGACGACACCCCGGCCATCACCGTGCTGGAATTGCGCTCCAAGGCCCGCCGCCTGAAGAGCGAACATGATATCGGCATGATCATCGTCGATTACCTGCAGCTGATGCGCGGCGGCGCCAACTCCGAATCACGCCAGCAGGAAATCTCGGACATTTCCCGTTCGCTGAAGGCGCTGGCCAAGGAGTTGGGCGTGCCGGTGATCGCCCTTTCCCAGCTCAACCGCGAGTTGGAAAAACGGGCCGACAAGCGCCCGATGATGAGCGACCTGCGTGAATCGGGCGCCATTGAACAGGACGCCGACGTGATCATGTTCGTCTACCGCGAGTCGGTCTACTGCGACAGCTGCCGCAAACGGGACGGCTCCTGCACCCAGGGGCATGAGCGCAGTGCCGAGATCATCATCG
>JACMKN010000287.1 GCA_014380135.1 Deltaproteobacteria bacterium | reverse complement strand
GAATACAACCTGGCACTGGGTGAGCGTCGTGCAAAATCGGTACTCCAGTATCTTACGACACTCGGCGTAAAAGCAGACCGTCTTTCCATAATCAGTTACGGCAAGGAAAAGCCTGCTGTTCAGGGCAGCACAGAAGACGCCTGGGCCAAAAACCGCCGAAGTGAGTTTGTAATAGTAAAGTAATATACGGAAATATCGGGAGTTTTAAAACGCCATGGCCTGATGCCGTGGCGTTTTTTATGTCTTGACAACCCATAACATTATATATATTGTTTTTAATATATATTTTTTTGGGGAGCTATCCATGAGAGTTAGTTATATCTTAACTGCAATTCTGTTGCTTATGGCTGGGCAAGCTTTGGCTGGGCAGACGCTGTCAGTAAAAGAAGCCATATCAAGAGCGCTTGAAAAAAACAATCTTGTCAGGGCGGCCGGATTTAATGCCACTGCAGCCCGTCAAGGGGTGGCGGTGGTTGCTTCGCGTTACTATCCAGCCCTTTCCTTTGAAGAAACGCTGGCCGCTTCCAACGCTCCGACGCAGACATTTATGATGAAACTCGATCAGGGGCGTTTTACCCAGAACGATCTCGGCAATCTCAACCATCCGAACACCGTACACGATTTCAAAACCCAATTTGTGCTGCAGCAGCCGTTGTATTTGCCCTCTCTGGCGCCTCTCAAGAAGATGGCCGCCAAAGACGCCGAGAAATCAGAGCTTGAGTTGGAAGCTACCCGTCAAAATATCGCTTTTCAGACCTTCAGTCTCTATCTGGATCTTCAAAAAAGCGTTGCCAGGCTGCAGGCTATCGACCGCTCAGTAAGCGATGCGCGCGAAAACTTGAGGCTGGCGAAGGTCAGGACGGCCGCCGGTGTCGGATTAAGGTCAGATGAGTTAAGGGCCGGCACGCACCATTCACTGGTTGAGCAGCAACTGATTACCTTCCGCAACAACCTGATTCTGGCCAGGATGCGGTTGGCCATTATGATCGGCTTGCCGGAAGATACTGAGTTCGATATTCCTGCGACTCCTGATAAGGTTTCAGTTCCGTTGCAGAGTGACGAGACCGTCAGAAGCGCACTTGAAAACAGGATCGAACTTAAACAATCCCGAACAGAACTGGAAAAAAGCGCTGCGGCTGTCAGGTTGGCCGGCAGTGACTACCTGCCCGCACTGGGCGCTTTTGCATCCTATCAGCTGAATGGCAAGGACGCTCCCTTTGCTGCTGACAATGACGCCTGGGCGGCCGGTGTGACACTCAAATGGCAGCTGTTTGACGGATTCCGGCGTGACCACGAGCGATACCGGGCAATCGCCGGGCGTTCTGCCGCACAGGAAATGCTGGAGAACAGCCTCAAAGATGCCAGATACCAGATCAAGGAGAGCCTTCTGCGGCGTGAAGAGGCCGGTAAACGTCTGGAAGTTGCCTTTCACGCCCGGCAGGATGCCGAGGAAACAGTGCGTCTGATCTCAAAGCGCTTTGAAAATTCCTTGTCTACGATGGTCGAGTTGCTGGATGCCCAGACGGTGCTTGACCAGGTCCGGGCCAACCTTGTGGAAACGGAAGCCGACCATGCTCTGGCCGGGGGGCGGGTATACTATTCGTCCGGTACTTTTGTGAAGGAGATGCTCAAATGAAGAACCATGCTCCTATGGTAACGTTACTCCTGCTCGTTGTACTGACCGCAGGCGGATGCTCGCAGAAGCACGAAGCAGAAAACAGGGAGAACACTCCGGTCGCTGTCGTAAAAGGTACCACACTGGAAACGGTCAAAAGGGCCGCCCTGCCGGATACCCTGGAGGTTGTGGGTACGGTGCGGGCTCGCACCAGCGCAGTCGTTTCGGCCCGGATACCCGGCAGTGTCAGACTCCTCCCTGTTCGTGAGGGTGACAGGGTTCGCAAGGGACAGCTGCTGGCCCGGCTGGATGCTCAGGAAAATCAGGCCGCCGCCGCCGCTGCGACAGCCGGTATTGATGAGGCCCGGCGCGCTTTGGACGAGGCATTTTCCAGGAAAAAGCTGGCAGATGCCACCTTTGCACGCTATCAGAACCTGTTGAGCGAACAAGCGGTATCCCGTCAGGAGTTTGACAGCCGACAGACCGATAAAGATCTGGCCGGGCAGGGTGTCGCCCGGGCCGAAGCCCGTCTGACACAGGCTCGTGAAGGATCGCGGGCTGCCACCGCCATGGCTGGTTATTCACAGATTGTTGCACCAATTTCCGGAATCATTACCAGCAGGCAGGCTGAACTCGGAGCTACTGTTTTCCTGGCCCAGCCGCTATTTACAGTCGAGTCCGAAGGAAATTATCAACTGGAACTGGCCGTGCCGGAGTCGTTGATGACAAGGATCAAACCTGGGGCAGCGGTGCAGGTGACATTGGACTCCCTGCCCGGTTCATTCGCCGCAAAAATCAGCGAGATTGTGCCGACCACCGATCCTGCCAGCCGGACCTTTACCGCCAAGATCATTATTGCCCGAAAGGGTCTCAAGTCCGGTATGTTCGGGCGCGCCGCCATCGACCTGGGGCTGAATGCCAACGGGATTACACTGCCTGGGAAAGCCGTTGTCGAGCATGGCGCCCTGACTTCTCTGTGGGTGCTGGACAAGGACAACATTGCCAGGATGAGAATTGTCAGGACCGGCAAGACGGTCGGCGAGCGGGTTGAAATCCTCTCCGGCCTTTCGGATGGCGAACGGGTGGTGGTTGGTGGTTTGGAGAAGATCAGCGAAGGCGTGAAGGTGGAATAGACCATGAAACAGCTCGGCTTTGCCGGTAAAATAGCCCGCGCTTTTATCAACTCCAAGTTGACCCCGCTGATTGTGGCGGCCTCCCTGCTGCTGGGCCTCTTTGCGATCAGGATGACTCCCCGCGAGGAAGAGCCGCAGATCGTGGTGCCGATGGTGGATATTTATCTGCCGATGCCGGGCTCATCACCCCAGGAGGTGCAGGAACGGGTAGTCAAGCCGTTTGAGTCCAAGCTGTGGGAGATCAAGGGGGTCGAGTACCTTTACTCCATGAGCCGCCCCGGCCTGGGGATCATCACGGTCAGATTCCTGGTGGGCCAGCCGATGGAAGAATCGCTGGTCAAGCTCTACAACAAGGTCATGAGCAACCGTGCCCTGCTGCCACCCGGAGCAAGCGAACCGCTGGTGGTGCCGAAGTCGATTGACGATGTGCCGATCCTGGCCCTGACGCTCTGGTCGGAGCGTTACGATCATGGTGCCCTGCGGGCTCTGGCCGGCGAGGTGGCCGACGAGCTGAAAAAAAGCGAGAACGCTGCCGAAACCGAGATCAAGGGCGGGCTCTCCCGTCAGGTGCGGGTGCTGCTGGACGCTCCGCGCCTGGCCGGCTACGGTCTATCTCTATTACAGGTGGCGGGGGCGGTTCAGAAGGGAAATGCCAGCCTCAGCTCGGGCAGCTTCTCCAGCGGCAACAAAGAGTTGCTGGTGGAGACCGGCGGCTTTCTGGACAGTGCCGCGGCGGTGGAGAGGCTGGTGGTCGGCGTGTTTAACGGCAAACCGGTCTACCTGGCCGATGTGGCACAGGTCACAGACGGAGTGCAGGAACCGCAGGACTACGTCTTCTTTGGTTTGGGTGCCTCTGACCGGTCTGACTTGTCTGACAAGTCAGACATGAAGCGCCTGTCGCGAAAGGTCGATTACCCCGCCGTAACAATATCGGTTGCCAAGCGCAAAGGAGCCAATGCCACCTGGGTGGCCGAGGATCTGGTCAAGAAGGTAGAGTCGCTCAAGGGCAAGCTGATCCCCTCCGATGTGCAGGTCACGATTACCCGCAACTATGGCGAGACCGCCAAGGAGAAGAACAACGAGCTGCTATTTCACATGTTCCTGGCGGCTCTCTCGGTCACGATCCTGATCGCGCTGTTCATGGGGTGGCGCGCCGGTGCGGTGGCAGCCATCGCCATCCCGGTCACGCTGGCCCTGACCATACTGATCTTCTACCTGATCGGCTATACCCTGAATCGCATCACCCTCTTCGCCCTGATCTTTTCGATCGGCATATTGGTGGACGACGCCATCGTGGTGGTCGAGAACATCCACCGCTACTTCACCACCACGATCATGAAACCTTTGGATGCAGCCATTCAGGCGGTGGACGAGATCGGCAATCCGACCATATTGGCGACCTTTGCCGTGATCGCTTCGATCCTGCCGATGGGCTTCGTCGGCGGACTGATGGGCCCCTATATGCGTCCGATCCCGGTCGGGGCCAGCATGGCCATGCTCTTCTCGATGCTGATCGCCTTCATTGTCACTCCCTATTTTGCCTTCCGCTTCATGAAGGGTGAGTCACACCACGCCTCGCACGACAAGCCGGAGGACTCAAAGCTGACAGCCTTCTACCGGAAATGGATGGGGCGTCTGATTCACGAAAAAAAACTGCGCTACGGTTTCCTGACAGCGGTGGTGGTCATGCTGCTGGTCTCCTGCTCTCTGATTTATTTCAAGGCCGTCACGGTCAAGATGTTGCCCTTCGACAACAAAAACGAGTTGCAGGTGATCATCGATGCTCCGGACGGCACCCCGCTGGAGCAGACCGCCCGTATCACACGCGAGATTGGTGACGCGCTGCGCAGCGTGCCGGAGGTGACCGACTTCCAGATGTATGTCGGCACCAGCGCCCCCTTCAACTTCAACGGCCTGGTGCGGCACTACTACCTGCGCAGAGCTGCCAACCTGTCTGATATCCAGGTCAACCTGCTCCCCAAAGATCAGCGCAGTGATCAGTCCCACGCCATCGCCAAGCGCATCCGTCCACTGGTAAAGGCGATTGCCGACAGATACGGCGCGCGGGTCAAGGTGGCCGAGATCCCGCCCGGTCCGCCGGTGCTGGCCACCCTGGTGGCCGAGGTCTATGGCCCGGATGACAGCTCCCGCGCCGGTATTGCCGCCAGGGTCAAGGCAATCCTGGCCAGGACCGCCGGTGTGGTGGATGTGGACTGGTATCGCGAGGATGACCAGCAGAAGGTCACCTTCACGGTTGATCAGCAAAAGGCGTCCCTCTCCGGTATCGCCGTGGAGGACGTTGCCAGGACTCTCAGCATCGCCCTGGAGGGACAGGATGCGGGGTTGCTGCATCTGCCCGCTGAGAAGGAGCCGGTCCTGATCAACCTGCGGCTCCCTGCCGGTCAGCGCAGTTCTACGGCGGCGCTTTCCTCAATCTATATCCCCGGTCCGCGCGGGAGCGTACCGCTCTCACAGCTGGTACGGACCAGCAGTGCCAGTGAGAAGAAGACACTCTACCGCAAAAATCTCAAGAATGTGGTCTATGTGACCGCCGATGTGGCCGGTGAAATCGAAGCCCCGGTCTACGCCATCCTCAAGATGCAAAAGGAGATCGCCGCTCTGCCCACGCCGGACGGGCAGAAGATTGAGGTGCTGGCGTCGCGTCAGCCCTGGTCTGAAGAGAATATGGGGATGAAGTGGGATGGCGAGTGGCATATCACCTACGAGGTGTTCCGCGACCTGGGGATCGCCTTCGCTGCGGTGATGGTGCTGATCTACATCCTGGTGGTAGCCTGGTTTAGAGACTTCACCACGCCGCTGGTGATCATGGCCCCCATACCGCTGACTCTGATCGGGATCCTGCCGGGGCATGCCGCCTTCGGGGCCTTCTTCACCGCCACCTCCATGATCGGTTTCATCGCCCTGGCCGGCATCATCGTACGTAATTCGATCATCCTGATCGACTTTGCCGAAATGAAACGTCGTGAAGGAATGGCGCTGGATGAGGCGATCATAGAGGCCGGCGCGGTGCGCTTCCGCCCGATGCTGCTGACCGGTGCAGCAGTGGTGGTGGGGAGTTTCGTGATCGTCTTCGACCCGATCTTCCAAGGGCTGGCGATTGCGATGATGTTCGGCGAGATCGCTTCGACCACTCTCTCTCGTGTCACCATACCGATACTGTATTATCTGGTACAAAACTGGAAAGAACGGCATGCTGCGGGTGAAG
>JACMKN010000286.1 GCA_014380135.1 Deltaproteobacteria bacterium | reverse complement strand
GGCTTGGGAGAGGGAATTTCGTAATTTTCAATAAGCTGCGCTTTGATTGCGAAAGCTTTTTCATCAAACTCGCCCGCTTTAAGGCGGCGCATCATATCCTTATGCTGTTCTTTCATCAGCTCTTCAACGACAACATCAAGACTGTCCATCCTGAGAATGTCGGAATAACTGGTTTTTTTGGAGCAGATGATTACACCGCCACGATAAAGCAGGGTAATAATGTGCGGATTGGCAACGCCACTATCCTCGGTCTGGACGTGGAAGACCTCTCCCTTGTACATTAGATTATGATTGAACCCAAGGACCATAGAATCACCGGCTAACTCAACTTACGTCATTTGACGCTATCACATATATTCTAATAATAGCAATCACTTAAAACATGCTGAAAAAGGCTTCGAATGCCACAACAAGGCTCACTGCTCTGCACCCAACAAACGCTTGATCTTGGCGACCGCTTCCATCGCATCCCGGGCATACAGGTCAGCGCCGATCCTGTCGGCATATTCCTGCGTCACCACAGCTCCTCCGACCATTGTAAAGGTGGTAATGCCGGCCGCCTTGAGTTTTTTTACGACGTTGTCCATTTCGGACATGGTGGTCGTCATCAGCGCCGAAAGTCCGACCGCATCAACAGCGTACTCTTTTGCTTTTGAAATAATCGTAGCAGCCGAGACGTTCTTGCCGATGTCAAAGACTTCAAAACCGTGATTTTCAAGCAGCGTGCAGACAATATTCTTGCCAATATCGTGGATGTCACCTTCAACTGTCGCCATCAGGATACGACCGATTGCCACGAACTTCTGCCCCTTCATCTCTATCTTGAGACGGGCAAAGCCGGCCTGCATGGTATCAGCCGACTGCATGACCTGCGGCAGAAAGTAGATGTTTTTGTCAAAACGGCGCCCGACCTCCTCCAGACCCGGCAGAAAGCCCTCATTACTGATCTGAAGAGGAGCCATCCCTTCCCTCAAGGCCTCTTCAACCAGCGCTACAATGCCGTCCCGGTCGCCACAGATGATCGCCTGTGACAAACGCCCGCGGATAGTGAGTGGTACATCGGAGGAACCTGCCTGCACAGACGCGGAAGCCTGTTCGCCGCGATATGCTTCGATATAAGCTGTTGCTTGGTGGTCCCGATTGAGCAGCACCATCGCCGAACGCCAGGCGTCCATCATCGACTTGTCCTTGGGATTTATAATGGCCGCATCCAGACCGGCCTCCATCGCCATTGCAAAGAACGCAGAAGAGATCAGTGGCCGCTGCGGTAGCCCGAAGGATATATTGCTGACTCCCAAAACAGTAGAAAGCCCCAGCTTCTGTTTGACCATGCGAATGGCTCGCAGGGTTTCTGCAGCTCGTTTCTGCTCGGCACTGACCGTCAGGGTCAGGCAGTCGATAATGATGTCGGAATCCGGGATACCCAGTTTCCGGGCGGCGTTGCGAATACGCTTGGCGATAGCCAGCCGTACTTCGGCTGTGTCGGGAATGCCTTTTTGATCCAGCGCCAGGCCGATTACGGCAGCGCCGTATTTCTTTGCCAGCGGCAAAATTCTCTTGAGGCTCTTTGATTCACCTGAAACGGAGTTGATCAAGACCTTGCCGTCGGCAGCCTTGAGACCGGCCTCCAGAGCGGCAGGACTGGATGAGTCCAGCACCAGCGGGACACTGGACGCCCCACTGGCACAAAACACGGCCCGCTCCATGGCGGAGATTTCATCGATTCCTGGTGCACCGACATTGACATCCAGCAGAGTTGCCCCGGCCTGAACCTGCTCGATCGTCTCGCGGCGGATGTAGGCCACCTTCCCTTCCAGCAGTTCCTGGGAGTATAGTTTCTTGCCGGTCGGATTGATCCGCTCGCCGATGATGGCGGTTTTGCTGCCGGCTCCGACGGAGGTCCAACCCGAACGGCTGGAGAGCAGGGTTACTCCGGTAGTTGTTTCTGTAGGACGCCATGGCTGTTGGATACCAGCCAGAGCCTGTTTCATGGCACGGATATGCTCCGGCGTGGTGCCACAGCAACCGCCGATTATCCGCACTCCCAGATTTATCATGCGCTGGTGGTAGGC
>JACMKN010000285.1 GCA_014380135.1 Deltaproteobacteria bacterium | reverse complement strand
TCGTGCCGCCGGGGGTCTCATAGACACCGCGCGACTTCATGCCAACCGAACGGTTTTCGAGCAGATCGACCCGACCAATGCCGTGCTGTCCGCCAATGAGGTTGAGATGCGCCAAAAGCTGGGCCGGAGTCATCTGCTGACCGTCCACCGCCACGGCGTTGCCGTTTTTGAACTCGATCTCCACATACTGCGGCTTGTCGGGAGCTTGCTCCGGAGATTTGGTCAGAACATACATCTCTTCCGGCGCCTCGGCCCAGGTGTCCTCCAGAATGCCGCCCTCGAAGGAGATATGCAGCAGGTTGCGGTCGGACGACCAGGGACGCTTCTGGATAGTCGGGATCGGGATGTCATTTTTTTGGGCGTATTCGATCAGCGCCTGACGGCTGTTCAGGTCCCATTCTCTCCAGGGAGCCACAACCTTGATGGCCGGATCGAAATGATAGTAGGCCAGCTCGAAGCGGACCTGATCATTACCCTTGCCGGTGGCGCCGTGGGAAACGGCATCACACTTCTCCAGGGCGGCGATTTCCATCTGACGTTTGGCGATCAGCGGACGGGCGATGGAAGTGCCCAGCAGGTAATGCCCCTCGTAAATGGCATTGGCGCGAAACATCGGATATACGAAATCACATACGAATTCTTCTTTCAGGTCATCGATATAGACCTTGTCGGCGCCGGTGGCCAGAGCCTTCTCGCGGATCGGATCCAGTTCATCGCCCTGCCCAAGGTCGGCCGAAAAGGCCACGACCTGGCAGTCGTACTCGTTTTTCAGCCATTTGAGGATGATGGAGGTATCCAGCCCGCCCGAATAGGCCAGTACGATCTTTTTGATTTCCTGCTTCTTGGTTATTGCCATCTGCTTACTCTCCTTGATTCATGGTTTTTTCAAAACATCATCATGATTTCCAACGACTCTCAAATATTTGAATGAGGAATATGCCTTGATATTCATGCATCAAGCTCATTAAGCAGCCCCGAAAGAGTTCCGTCTCCAATCACTTTTCCAACCTTTTTATCCTTGTCTGCTTTTCGCTCCAACTCCTGCCATTTTTGAGTCCAGAAATAGGATTGTGAAGGATCTATGACTTCACGTGCCTTGATAAAACAGACAAAATCGAGAATTTCTTTAAGCTTACGGGATGGCATGCCTTCTATTTCTTGCAGAAGTTCATTTTTATACTGGGCTATGGCTGTTCCCATATTAAGTTACCTCCTGTTGTGAATAAACCACCTATGAGCAAAAGGCTCTCAAAGAACATTGCCTGTTACACCCCGCCCATCAATGTCGCCATGATCGCCTTCTGTATATGCAGCCGGTTCTCGGCCTCGTCCCAGACTACCGAATGTTTTCCCTCAATGACCGAATCCGAGATCTCCTCGCCGCGATGGGCAGGCAGGCAGTGCAGCACGATGCAATCCGGTTTTGCCAGGGCCAGCAGGGCATCATCAAGGCAGTAGCCGGCAAAGGCTTTCTCGCGCTCTTTCTGCTCGTTCTCCTGGCCCATGCTGGCCCAGACATCGGTATTGATGACGTCGGCACCGGCCAGCGCGACCTTCGGATCGGTAGTCAGCGTAATTCTGCCGGGCGCCTGGGCTAAAGCCCACGCCAGGACTTTCGCATCCGGCTCATAGCCCTGGGGGCAGGCCAGTCGCAGCTCGAAACCGAAGATCGCGGCGGCCTCGATCCAGGTATTGGCCATGTTATTTCCGTCGCCAATCCAGGCAAAGGTCAGCCCTTCGCAAGTGCGCTTCCGCTCGATAACCGTCATCAGATCGGCCATGATCTGGCAGGGATGAAACAGGTCGGTCAGGCCGTTGATGACCGGCACGTCCGAATAGCGCGCAAATTCATCGACGATCTCCTGGCCGAAGGTGCGGATCATGACGCCGTCACAGTAGCGGGCCATGACACGGGCGGTATCCCTGATCGGCTCACCGCGCCCCATTTGGGAGTTGCCGGACGACAGAAACAGGCCGTGCCCGCCCAACTGAAAAACACCCACCTCGAAAGAGACCCTGGTCCGGGTGGAGGCTTTTTCGAAAATCAGGGCCACGGTTTTGCCGTCCAGCAGCTTATGGGGAAGACCCTGTTTCTGTTTTTCCTTCAACTCCCGAGCCAGGGTCAACATCCCGTAAAGCTCTGTTTCGCTGAAGTCATGTAACGCCAGAAAATGTCGCGTCATCAAAATTTCTCCTAATCCCGTCAAACGGGGCAAATACTTTAATAACTTTCTAAATCTCGACTTCGGCAAAGATGCCGTCCAGAATTTCAATCATCGTATTGATCTCCTGCTTTGACACCACCAGCGGCGGTACGAAGCGCAGCACGGTATCGTGGGTCACATTCAGCAGCACTCCCCGTGCATGACCTTTTTTGACGATCTCCGCCCCCGCTATTGACAGCCCCATCCCGATCATCAGGCCGATGCCGCGCACGTCCCGCACGAACGGATATTTTTTGCCGAGAGTTTCCAACTCCCCCACCAGATACTCGCCGATCTCCTCGGTCCGGTTCAGGAGCCCATCCTCCAGAATGGTCCGTATCGTGGCAATGGCAGCGGCGCAGACCAGCGGGTTGCCGCCGAAGGTGGAACCGTGTGTGCCGGGCGTAAAGGCGGCGGCAAACTCATCCTTGGCCAGCATGGCACCGATGGGCGCTCCACCGGCCAGAGCCTTGGCAAGGGTCATGATATCCGGGATCACCTCGAAGTGTTCATAGGCAAACAGCTTGCCGGTGCGCCCCATCCCGACCTGCACCTCGTCAAAGATCAGCAGCAGGCCATGCTGGTCGCATATTTTCCGCACTTCCTGAAAATAACCAGGTGAAGGGATGTTGACCCCCCCCTCCCCCTGGATCGGCTCCAGCATGACGGCGCAGGTATTGGGCGTAACGGCGGCCTCCAGAGCGGCGGCGTCATTAAAGGGAACGTGGGTGAAGCCGTGCAGCAGCGGATCAAAGAAGCGCTGCACCTTTTCCTGCCCGGTGGCCGATACCGTGGCCATGGTGCGGCCATGAAAGGAGTCGGCGGCGGTGATGATCTCGTAGCGCTCCGGTCCGTAGGTGTCGCGGCTGTATTTCCGGGCCAGCTTGATGGCCGCCTCGTTGGCCTCGGCCCCGCTGTTGCAGAAAAAGGCCTTGTCGGCAAAGGAATGATTGCAGAGCAGCTCGGCCAGTTCGATCTGCTGGGGAATCTGGTAATAATTGGAGCAGTGAATCAGCTGGGCAGCCTGATCCTGAAGCGCCTTGACAATCCTGGGATGGCAATGCCCCAGATTGTTGACCGCCACCCCCCCCAGAAAGTCAAGGTATTCCCGGCCGTCGGCGTCCCACAGACGACAACCCGCGCCCCGAACCGGTACGATCGGGTAGCGGCCGTAGGTTTTCATGATATATTTGTCGGACTTCTCTATCCACTGTTCTGATGTCATTTCACAATCTCCGTACCGATACCGACGTCGGTAAAAATTTCCAGTAACACGGCGTGCTCCATTCTGCCATCGATGATATGGGCCTTCTTGACACCTTCTTTCAAGGCGTCGGCACAGCAGATAACCTTGGGGATCATGCCGCCGGTAATGGCGTCTTCCTCAATCAGGCGCTGCAGGTCACCGACCGAAATGCTCGCCAGGAGCTGGCCGCTTTTGTCTTTGACACCGCTGATATCGGTCAGCAGGATCAGTTTTTCCGCATTGAGGGCCGCCGCTACACGCCCCGCCACCAGGTCGGCATTGATGTTGTAGCTTTCGCCTTCCGGTCCGACACCCACCGGCGCGATGACCGGAATGTAGTTGCCGCTCTCCAGGGTCTTGATCAGATCGGTATTGACCTTGACCACGTCGCCGACATAACCGATATCCAGCATTTCCAATCTGCCGTCATCCGCCCTGACTTCCTGCAGAAGTTTTTTGGAGAGCAGCAGTGTGCCGTCCTTGCCGGACAGGCCGACCGCCTTGCCGCCATGCTGATTGAGGTAGCCGACAACTTCCTTGTTGACCTGTCCGACCAGCACCATTTCGACCACGGCCATCGTCTCGGAATCGGTTACCCGCATGCCCCTGACAAACTCGGAAACGATCCCGTAACGCTTCAGGGTATCATTAATCTGGGGGCCGCCGCCATGCACGATGACCGTATTGATTCCCATCGACTTGAGCAGGATCACATCCAGTGCGAACGACTCCTTCAGCTTGTCATCCGACATGGCATGTCCGCCATATTTTATGACAAAGGTTTTGCCGGCAAACCGTCGGATGTAGGGCAGCGCCTCCATCAGTGTATTGGCTTTTTCGATTAACTGTTTCATGGATATCTTCCCGTCAAAATGGAAACTGCCAACTGGAAGGTCGGCAGTCTACATTAAGTTTGTCAAAATCTCAAAATATTATTGCAGCGGCAGACTTATCGTCACGGTCGTTCCCAATCCGGATTCGCTATCCAGACTGATACCGCCCCCATGCTGCCGGATAAATTCCCGCGCGTAAAACAGCCCCAGTCCGAATCCACGCACCTGACCGGTGTTGTCTGGATCAATCTGATAAAACTTTTCAAAGACCTTCGGAATCTCCGACTGGGGGATACCGACTCCGGAATCGGATATGATAATGCATACTTCATGACTGGTTGCTATTGTTGTAACTCCCACATGTCCAATTTCCCCCGAGAATTTGAAAGCATTGTCGATGATCTGGTAGAGAGCAAAACTGATCTTGTGTTTATCCAGATTCATTGAGGGCAATGAACCAAGGTTCAAATCAATTTCAATTGTCAGCTTGCCATGCAGTTCCCGTGATTTAATCAGCAATTTCGAGGCGATCTCATTCAGGTCACATTCTTCACGGGGGGTGTCTTCACCACCGATCATAACCCGGCTGAATGTCAGCAGATCTGCAACCAGCCGGCTGAGATGAGTGGCTTCTTCATTGGCCAGTGAGGCATTCTGACGAAACATCTCGTCATTACAGTCATAGACTCCGCGTCTGATATTCTGCAGAAAAAGCGATATGCCGGTTATGGGTGTACGCAGCTTGTGTGATATCAGTGACAGAAAACTGCTCTTGAGCTGGTCGGCGCGCTTGATGTTTGCCAACTCCTCCTTGAGCGCTTTTTTTGCCAAAGATTTGTCAATAGCCGTTCTTAATTGAAGAAGATTGAGCGGCTTGCTGATAAAATCATCCGCATTCTCCTTAAGTGCATTAAGGATGACCTCCTTGTCGGCAAAACCGGTCATTATAATGACGGAGGCATTCGGGTCGACCACCTTGATCTGTCTGAGCAACTCGATTCCCGAGCCCCCCGGCATCATGACATCGGAAAGAACCAGGTCAATCGACTCTTTTTTGTAAAGCCAGAGAGCGTCCTGACAATTACCGGCCTTAAGGACCTTATATTCCATCAATGCCCGTTCACACAGATCACGGATATTAGCGTCATCGTCAACAACCATAACGGTTGCTTTCGGTGTATGTAGTGGAGCTTTTTCCGT
>JACMKN010000284.1 GCA_014380135.1 Deltaproteobacteria bacterium | reverse complement strand
TCAGTCCTGCGTGATGCGCACGAGCCGTTTGCCGAAGTTCCTGCCTTGCAGCAGTCCGATGAAGGCCTCGGGTGCGTTTTCCAGCCCATCGACAATATCTTCCCGGTACTTGATGCGCCCTTCGGCCAGCCAGGCGCTCATCTGCTGGTAGAACTCGTCATAGCGGTGACCGTAGTCGTCGAAAATGATGAAGCCCTGGATCTTGATGCGCCTGGTGAGCAGCGTGCGGGTCAGGAGACCCAGACGGTCCGGGCCGGGCGGCAGGCCGGAGTCGTTGTAGTGGGCGATCAAGCCGCACAGCGGGACGCGGGCAGACACATTCAGCAGGGGCAGGACGGCATCGAAGACCGCGCCGCCTACGCTCTCGAAGTAAACGTCGATGCCTTTCGGGCAGGCCAGTGCCAATTGCCGGGGCAGATCGGCGCTGCGGCGGTCAATGCAGGCATCCAGGCCCAGCTCTTCGACGACAAAGCGGCACTTGTCGTCGCCGCCGGCGATGCCGACCACGCGACACCCCTTGAGTTTGGCGATCTGCCCCACCACCGAACCGACGGCCCCGCTCGCGGCGGCGACCACCACCGTTTCCCCCGCTTTGGGCTGGCCGATGTCGAGCAGGCCCATGTAGGCCGTAAAGCCGGGCATACCGAGCACTCCCAGGGCCAGCGAGGGATGCGTCATGCGGGCATCCAGCCTGGTCAGATCCGTACCGTCGGAGAGGGCATACTCCTGCCAGCCGCTGTAGCCGAGCACCATGTCGCCCGGCTGGTAGTCCGGGTGCAGGGAGGCTTGCACCCGTGAGACGGTGCCGCCGACCATCACGTCACCGACCGCCACGGGCGGGGCGTAGGAGGGTGCAGCGCTCATGCGGCCCCGCATGTACGGGTCAAGCGAAAGATACAGGGTACGCAGCAGCAGCTGCCCGGCTGAGGGAACCGGAACGACGGCTTCTTCCAGGCGAAAGTTTTCGGCGGTCGGGGCTCCGACAGGACGGGAGTTCAGAACGATCCTGCGATTGATGATATTGGCTTGGAGCATGGCATTTACCTCATCTGAAATGAATTCAATCCTTAACCGCTCTTCTTTCGGTATCGCTGATAACATTATCGCGCTTGCTTTCCCTGATCGGGTCTGCCCCTATGGTTACCCATCCCGTGCTGCGTTTGAATTTGATAATCCCTTTCGATTCGATCAGTCGCTGCAGCATGGAATTCTTGATATAATCATAATAGTTGTCGGTACGTAGAACTCTCAGTAGCATGTCCATTCCTCCTCGATTTATCCGTTTCCCCATCGTTATTGTTATTACTCCTCCCCTTGGCCTGTTTTTATTCACCCGTCTTCATGGACAACATTGACGGAACTGTTTTTTTAATTCCTCCTGTTTGCCTGAGATGAGAAAAATATATAACAAAAAACGGTCCTGTCAACGCGCCCGGTTACAGATTTGATATTTTGCCGCCCGCCACGTTGCGGGCAATAATGTTGCAATGCTGTTGATATGCGTTATCATAAAAAACTGCTGTTCCCGTTGCCGGGGCGCAAACCGGCAAAGGAAAAGTCCGGACAACCTACAGGAGTAACAACATGAACAACAAACAACTAAAACACAGCCTGCTGAGCGATAGTCTGACCGATCTGCCACCTCTGGGAATGGACGTACTTGAACTGGTCAACGACTTTCGCCGCTACTACACCCACTCCCTGGGGCGCGACCGCCACTGCCGTTCCGCCCACTACGCCTACCAGGCGCTGGTACTGATCCTGCGCGAACGGCTGCTGGAGCGCTGGAAGCAGACCCGTTATGCCTATGAGGAAAGCGACTGCAAACAGGCCAGTTACCTCTCCCTGGAGTTTCTGATGGGGCGGGCTCTGGGTAACGCCATGCTCAACCTGGGGCTGGAAGAGGATACTACCCTGGCCCTGCAGTGTCTGGGAATGGAGCTGGAGGAGCTGGCCGAGTCCGAGCACGACGCCGGGCTGGGCAACGGCGGCCTGGGGCGGCTGGCGGCCTGCTTCCTGGATAGCTGCGCCACCTTGCAGCTGCCGGTGACAGGCTACGGCATCCGCTACGATTACGGCATGTTCCGCCAGCAGATCGTCAAGGGGGAGCAGGTGGAGGAGCCGGATCACTGGCTGCGCGACGGCAATCCCTGGGAGATCGAGCGTCCCGAGTACACCCAGCGGGTGAGCTTCGGCGGCCACACCGAGTACCACCGCGACGGCGCCGGGCGGCTCGCGGCACGCTGGGTTGACACCAACCATGTGCTGGCCATCCCCTACGACGTTCCGATCCCTGGCTACCAGAACGGCACAGTCAACACCCTGCGACTGTGGAAGTCGGCGGCCACCGACGAGTTCGACCTGGGTGAGTTCAACGCCGGCCTCTACCCCGAGTCGGTGGCGTCCAAGAACACCGCCGAGCAGATCACGCTGGTGCTCTATCCCAACGACTCCAGCGAGAACGGCAAGGAACTGCGGCTGCGCCAGCAGTACTTTCTCGCCTCGGCCAGCCTGCAGGACGTGCTGGCCCGCTGGGTGGGCACCCACGGCGACGATTTCTCCCTCTTCGCCGAAAAGAACGTCTTCCAGCTCAACGATACCCACCCCAGCTGCGCCGTGGCCGAGCTGATGCGGCTTTTGATGGACGAGCACGGGTTGGGATGGGAGCAGGCCTGGGAGATCACTTCCCGCACCATGGCCTACACCAACCACACCCTGCTGCCGGAGGCGCTGGAAAAATGGCCGGTACGGCTCTTCCGGCAGCTGCTGCCGCGGCTTCTGGAGATCATCTTCGAGATCAACGCCCGCTTCCTGGCCGAGGTGGGCCGCCGCTGGCCCGGCGACAGCGAGCGGCTGCAGCGCATGTCCCTGATCGAGGAAGGGGGCGCACCGATGGTGCGAATGGCCTATCTGGCCATCGCCGGCAGCTTCTCGGTCAACGGCGTGGCCGCCCTGCACTCGAAGCTGCTGGCCGAAGGGCTGTTCCACGACTTCTTTGAACTCTGGCCGCACAAATTCAACAACAAGACCAACGGCGTCACCCCGCGGCGCTGGCTGGCCTGGTGCAACCATGGTCTGGCGCAACTGTTGGACGAGACCATCGGCAGCGGCTGGGAGGTGGACCTGGACCGGCTGCGCGGCCTGCTCCCGCTGGTGGAGGACGGCGCCTTTCACGAGCGCTGGCGCCAGGTAAAACAGGCCAACAAGGAAAGACTGGCGCAGCTGGTGGCCGCCGAGTGCGGGGTGACGTTCGACCCGCTGGCGCTCTTCGACGTACAGGTCAAGCGCATCCACGAGTACAAGCGCCAGTTACTTAACGTACTGCACGTCATCCACCTCTACGACCGCATCAAGCGCGGGGATACCGTCGACTGGACGCCTCGCTGCGTTCTGATCGGCGGCAAGGCGGCCCCCGGCTACTTCATTGCCAAGCGCATCATCAAGCTGATCAACAACGTGGCGGCGGTGATCAACGCCGACCCGCAGGCCGGACCCCTGCTCAAGGTGGCCTTTATCCCCAACTACCGGGTATCGGCCATGGAAACGATCGCGCCGGGCACCGACCTGTCGGAGCAGATCTCCACCGCCGGCAAAGAGGCTTCCGGTACCGGCAACATGAAGTTCATGATGAACGGCGGCATCACCATCGGGACCCTGGACGGGGCCAATATCGAGATCCGCGAGGAGGTGGGTGACGAGAACTTCTTCCTGTTCGGGCTCACCGCCGAGCAGGTGGAGGAGCACCGGCACCATTACGATCCGGCGGCGATCATCGCTGCCGATGAGGACTTGACGCGGGTGTTGCAACTGCTGACGAGCGGTCACTTCAACCAGTTGGAGCCGGGCATCTTCGACCCTATCGTGAACTCAATCACCAGCCCCCACGACCCGTGGCTGACCGTCGCCGATTTCCGCAGCTACGTGGAAGCTCAGAAGCGGGCTGCGGCCGCCTTTCGGGACGTGGAGTGGTGGACTCGCATGAGCATCCGTAACACCGCCTGCAGCGGCCGTTTCTCCACCGACCGCACCATGCACGAGTACAACGATGAGATCTGGCACCTGCCGCAGGTACCGGCAAAGCCGATGGTCTAGCAGGTTGTTGAAAAACGTCATGAGGAAGGTCGGATGCAAGGCGCACGGAACGGAGCAGCCGAAGCATAACAGCTAGTTAGCTGAGGTTGCGAGTACCGCGCAACGCAGCAGACGGTCCTCCGCAGTAGGTTTTCAATAACCTGCTAGACCTCGATCCTGAACTCCGCTCCGCTCCCGGTATTGCGCACCGTCAGCCGCCCGCCCATGTTTTTCTCGATAATGGTCTTTGACATGAACAGGCCGATGCCGGTGCCCTTGTCCGGTCCCTTGGTGGTAAAGTAGGGCTCAAAGATTCTGTCCATGATCTCGTTGGCGATACCGCCGGCGTAGTCGGTGATGGTCACGATCGCCGTGTCTCCTTTCGCAAAGGAGTGCACACAGATCCGGGCATCGGCAACCTTGTGAGCGACCAGCGCGTCACGTGCGTTCATCAGGATATTCAGCAGGACCTGGGCGTACTCGTTGGGATAGCCGCTGACCATTGGGTCACCTTCCGCCTGAAGGACAATGCCGATCTGCTGGTCCGCGAAGCTCTTTTCGATGAGCAAAACCGTCTGCGCGATGACACGGTTGACGTCGAAAGTAACCGCTTGCTTGTCAGACCTGAAAAAATTCCTGAAGGAATCGATGGTTCGTGACATGTGCTGGACCAATTGCATGACCTGGGTGGTGTTCTTCTCCAGAAACTCCCTGCTGAATTCGGGCGAACCATAGAAGAGCGGCAACTGCTGGATGAGGAGCCCCAGCGTGTTCAACGGCTGTCGCCACTGGTGGGCGATATTGTTGATCATTTCGCCCATGACGGCCAGGCGGTCCTGCAGGACCAGCATCTGGTCCTTCTGGCGCAGTTCGTCCACAGCCCGGGCGATGCGCGCCTCCAGCGAAATGTTGAGTTCCTCAAGCTCCCGTCGTTTTTCGGTGAGTGCATCTTCAGCACGCCGGCGCTCGTTAATGTCGATTAACGCAATGCGACACTCCTTACCCGACGCGTCGGCCATGGCCTCGATCTGCACGTAGAGCTGGTTATCTTTCTCTGACGCGAGCGATATTTCGCATACCTCCTTGCCCCGACTGGCAAAGACCGTGTCCAGGAAGTTGGAAAAGGCGAGCCGCTCTGTTTCCTCTACGAACAGCCCGAAACGCCGGCCGATCAATCGGGAGCGCTCCTTCCCCAGAAGACCGGCGCCGGTCAGGTTCACGGCAGCGATGGTCCCCCTGCGGTCGAGGGTCAGGTAACCCACCGGGGCAAAATCGTAGAGGTCGGTGTACTTTTCCAGAGCCGTCTCCAGCCCGTCCCTGGTCTGACGGAACTCTGCATTCTGTATCTCCAGCTCGACCCGCTGGACCTCAAGTTCATGAATCAGGCGCGGCGGTGCTTCCTCGCTCCAGGATGAATGCCGTTCCTCCGCTTTCAACAGTAAGCGCTCTTCCGCCTGGCGGCGCAGTTCGTCTGCGTCTGTTAACAGGCCCTTCTCCTTGTCGATTCCCATTGCTATCCTCGATTGCCGCAGTTGGTCGATTCAGTTTTTTTTTGATGATCATGGTTATACCTGCCTTTCCATTAGATGTCTCAAAAATCATTTGGCAGCGGTCATCCCGCTGCCCGCCATCAGGCGGCCCTGCGGAGTTTCCAGGTACCTCCGGAACATAACGCAATAATTTAACAGCGTATGTTCCTGCTGCGATTCTTTATCTGATATAATTATCCCGAAAGGGATCGTATCCCTGGCAGAAGGAGAGTATCATGAGCATGATCGGGATGATTCTTATGTGGGTATGGGTCGCTGTAGTCTTTGCCATTTTGGGTAAATGGCCCATGGGCAAGGAATATGATCGTAGACAGACATACTGGGCAAAATTCAATAGCAAATAATCACAGCATGACGGCGGGAGGGGTAAATGGCTGTAACGATCGACCCGGAGAAAAGCAGCCTGCTGCGAGCGGCGCCGCGACTGATGCAGATCGTGCGCGTCCTGGCGCGGCACAAGTTTCTGGGCGCCCTGCGCGGCAAGGGACATTGGCCGCCGCCCAAAGAGGTACGGGAAACCTTTGAAGAACTGGGGCTGGCCTTTCTCAAATTCGGACAAGTGCTGGCGATGCGGCGCGACCTGCTGCCGGACGCCTATATCAACGAATTGGAGCTGCTGCACGACCAGCTGCCGGCGCTGGGCATTGACGCGGTGCGTGCGACGGTCGAAGACGAACTGGGCGCCCCGCTGACGGAACTGTTTGCATCCTTCAGCGAAACGCCGCTGGCCGCCGCCACCATCGCCCAGGTGCATGAGGCGACATTGCGGGACGGGCGGCACGTGGCCGTGAAGGTGCAGCGGCCCGGCCTGGAAGAGATGATAGCCACGGATATCGCGGCTATGACCTACTTGGTCGCGCTGGGGGAAAATCTTTTCCCGCGTCTGCGCGCACTCGACTTGCCGGTTCTGGTGAGTGAATTTGCCAGCAGCCTGAATCGCGAAACCGATTTCAGTCATGAAGCCCGTTCCATAATGCTCTTTCGCACCGCGCTGGCGGATATCAGCGACCTCTGGATTCCGGATGTGGTGGCGGAGTGTTCGAGCGGCAGCGTGATCACGATGGAGTTTTCGGATGGCGAGCGGGTGGATCTCTACGCCAGGCAGCATCCGGAAGCGATGCCGAAAGCGATCAACACTCTGGTACGGCTGATGCTGCAAACGATCTTCGAAGAGGGGCTGTTTCACGCCGACCCGCATCCCGGCAATGTTTTTGTCCTCCCCGACGGACGGCTCTCCCTGCTCGATTTCGGAATGACCGGCGAGCTTGACGAGCCGATGCGCGAATCGCTGACACTCCTGCTGGAGGCGGTCGTAAAAGGCGATGCGCGGGCCGCCACCGAGGCCTATCTCGAGATGACCTCGGCCAGCGAAAAGGTCAACCGTTCGGCGCTGTTGATGGATATAAAGACGGTACTCTACGAAATCCACCGCAGCGATCTGGCGGAGGTTTCAATCGGGGATTCGTTCGACTCTCTGCTGCGAGCCGGAAGCCGGCACGGGGTCCACAATCCTCCCGAGTTTTTCCTGCTGACTCGTACCTTCGTCATCCTGGAATCGATGATCCGCCTGCTCGACCCGGACCATGATTACCTTAAATCGTTTCGTGAAGAGATCGTGCGCCTGACTGAACAACACTTTTCAATGGAGCGGATAAAGGAAAAGACCAGCAAGCTGGCGCGCGATATGGAGCGTTTGATAAGTGATGCGCCCGGCGACACGCGCCGCGTCCTGCGGCGCATAGCCGAAGGCGATCTGGGCCGACTGCAGGCTCCGGCCATAGAGGCCCTGGGAGGCCGTGTCAGCCGCAATCTGGAGCGACTGACCGGCGCCATCGCTTCCGCGGCACTCGTAATCGGCGGCGCCATGCTGGTGCTTGCTCCACAGGACTACGGGTGGCATCACAGTGCCGGTCAGGCAATGGTTGTCATCGGGGTTTTAGGCTCGCTAATGGTATGGGTCGGTATTTTGCGTCGCGACCATGGCCGGGGCCGGGGCCGGAGGTGAGAGTTAAAGAGTTTTAGAGTTTATTGAGTTCATGGAGCTAAGTTCTACAAACTCAATAAACTCAATAAACTCAATAAACTCAATAAACTCTAAAGCTTAATAAAGAGGCAGACAATGAATATAAACAAGGACAATGACAAGAGCCGGTCAACATCAGTCGCCGATTCGGGGAAACTCATCTCCGAGGTCCGCAGCGAAGCAACCTTGCTCAAGGCGGGGGCGCTGCAGAGCGCTATTTTCAACTCTGCCAACTTCTCCAGCATCGCCACCGATGCCAAGGGGGTCATCCAGATCTTCAACGTCGGTGCCGAGCGCATGCTGGGCTACACGGCCGCCGAAGTGATGAACAAGATTACACCGGCCGACATTTCCGATCCGCAGGAAGTCATCGCACGCGCCGAAGCGCTCAGCGCCGAGCTGGGAACCCCGATTACTCCCGGTTTCGAGGCTCTGGTTTTCAAAGCTTCACGCGGCATCGAGGACATCTACGAGCTGACCTATATCCGCAAGGATGGCAGCCGCTTCCCGGCGGTGGTGTCGGTCACGGCGCTGCGCGACGAGCAGGACGCCATCATCGGCTATCTGCTGATCGGCACCGACAACACCGTGCGCAAGCAGATCGAGGCAGAGCAGAAGCAGCTCAGTCAGCGGCTGCGCGACCATCAGTTCTACACCCGCTCCCTGTTCGAATCCAACATTGACGCGATCATGACCACTGATCCCTCCGGCATCATCACCGATGTCAACAAACAGATGGAGGTGCTCACCGACTGCACGCGCGATGAACTGATCGGCGCGCCGTTCATGAACTACTTCACCGATCCGGAGCGGGCCGAGACGGGTATCCAGCAGATGCTGAGAGAAAAGAAGGTCACCGACTATGAACTCACCGCACGCGCCCGGGACGGCAAGGAAACGGTGGTCTCCATCAACGCGACCACCTTCTACGACCGGGACCGGAAGCTGCAGGGCGTGTTTGCCGCCGCACGCGACATAACCGAACGCAAACGCCTGGATCAAGTACTGCAGGAAAAGAACGTCGAGCTGGAGAACGCCAGGGCTGTGGCGGAAAAAACCAACCTGGCGAAATCCGACTTCCTGGCCAACATGAGCCACGAACTACGCACCCCGCTCAACTCGATAATCGGTTTTTCCGAGGTGCTGCAGGATCAAATGTTTGGTCCGATCAATGAAAAGCAGCAGGAATATGTAAATAACATCCTTACCAGCGGCAGACACCTGCTATCCCTGATCAACGACATCCTCGACCTCTCCAAGGTGGAGTCGGGCAAGATGGAGCTGGAGCTGAACGTTATTTTTCTGCGGGAAGCACTGGATTCTTCCATGATGCTGTTCAGGGAAAAAGCTATGAAATGCGGGCTGGAGCTTCACCTGGATCTTGCCCCGGAGGCCGATGTACAGATTGTGGCAGACCAGAGGAAGCTGAAACAGATCCTGTTCAACCTGCTCTCAAATGCGGTCAAGTTTACCCCGGCGGCTGGAACCGTGAACGTGAGCGCAGCCAGAGACGGAGATTTCATCGAAATCACCGTGGCGGATACCGGCATCGGGATCAGGGAGGAAGACATCCCCAAGCTCTTCCATCCATTCACCCAACTGGAATCGGTCTATACCAAGGGATTCGAGGGGACCGGCCTCGGCCTGGCGTTGAACAGGCAGTTGGTGGAACTGCACGGCGGCAGAATCTGGGTGAAAAGTGAGCTGGGCGAGGGGAGCAGGTTCAGCTTCACCATTCCGCTCACACAAACGACTACCATGGAGTCCTCCGCTAAGCGGCCGGAGACCGTCCCCGGTGGCGGCAACACCGTCCTGGTGATTGAGGACGATCCGCTGACTCTGGACGCTCTGGAAAATGTCCTGCAGCGTAAAGGGTATCGTGCGCTGCGAGCGAGCACCGGGAGGGAGGGTGTTGAGGTGGCGCAGCGTGATTTACCCGACTTGATTGTCCTTGACCTTGTGATGCCCGGCATGAACGGATTCGATGTCGCCGAACGGCTGCAGAACGAGCATGTTGTCGCGAATGTGCCTATCCTGGTATTGACCTCAATGGACCTCTCGGCTGCCGACCGGGCGCGGCTGGCGGGAAAGGTCTGGCGGATCGAGGGCAAAGGGACACTGTCGACCCATGAGTTTTTAAGTCTGGTGGAAAGCGCCGTCGGCACGGCAGGACCGTCGATCACAAGAGGTAACCAGGATGCAACCTAAAATACTGATCGTTGAAGACAACGAGAATAACCGCTGCCTATTTCGGGATATTTTGATCTTTCACGGCTATGAGGTAGTTGTGGCTGCCGACGGACAGGAAGGGGTGGCTCTGGCCAGGGAACAGATGCCGGATCTGATCCTGATGGACATACAGATGCCGGGTATGGACGGCATGACCGCCAGCGGCATTCTGAAGGGGGATCCGGCGACCGGCGGGCTGAAGATCATCGCCCTGACCTCATTTGCCATGCAGGGCGACCAGGAGAAATTCCTGGCGGCCGGATTCGACGGCTACCTATCCAAACCGATCAGCACCCGTGAACTGCCGGTCCTGGTGAAACAGTGGCTGGAGGAGGAACAAACATGAGACAGCTACCTGTACGTATCCTTTGTGTGGATGACGATCCTCACAATCTCAGCCTGCTGGAGGCCATGCTCTCTCCCCGTGGATATGAAGTGGTATTGGCTACGAATGGCCCGGAAGCGCTGGAGAAGATCAGAACGGAACGGATAGACATCTGCTTATTGGATGTGATGATGCCGGAAATGGATGGCTTTGAGGTCTGCCGCCGGATCAAATCCGAAGATCGTCATCGAAACATCCCTGTAGTGATGATTACCATCTATGCCGACAGGGAAAACCGTATCCGGGGGATCGAGGCCGGAGCCGAGGATTTTATTGCCAAACCATTCGACAGCACCGAGGTACTGGCCAGAATAAAGATGCTTGCGCATGTCAAATCGCTGAATGACCGGCTCAGTGAAGTCATTCTGCAGCAGCAGGCTATTCTTGACAATATCCCCAATATCGCCTGGCTCAAGGACAGGGAGGGAAGTTATGTCGCGGTAAATGAACCCTTCAGCAGGGCGTTAGGCCTGGCACCCAAGGATCTGGTCGGAAAGAATGATTATGATATTTATCCACCTGAACTTGCCGTGAAATACGATCAAGACTTCAGGAATGTCATGGCTACCGGCACGCGCACATATTTCGAGGAATCCATTGTTGACCCGGAAGGGAAGATTCGGTACGTGGAGAAGATCGAAACGCCCATATTTAATGATGAAGGAGTGGTCATCGGGATCATCGGCATCGCCCACGACATTACCGGTCGCAAGGAAGTGGAAGTATCGCTCCGTCACGATAATACTCACGATATTTTGACCGGCCTCTATAACCGGGCCTTTTACGATGAAGAGCTGGAACGGTTTGCCCGCAGCAGAATGTTCCCGGTGAGCATTGTGATGGCGGATGTAAACGGCCTGAAAACAGTCAATGATACCCTGGGGCATGCAGCGGGGGATGATCTGATTTGCTCGGCGGCCCGGATTATCCTGGAAGCATTCCGGGCTGAGGACATAGTTGCCCGTCTGGGGGGAGACGAGTTTGGCGTTCTTCTTCCGGGAACGGCTGCTGCTGTTGCGGAGGAGGCTGTCGGGAGGATTATGAGCAGCCCCGAAATCGTTAATGGTCAGGTGAGCATCGCATTCGGAATTGCTTGCGCAGAAAGCAGAGACCAACTGACAGAAGCTTTAAAGCTTAGCGACGAGAGGATGTATCTGGATAAGTTTTCGCAGAAGGAATCGTAGCCACAAGGGACGAAGAGGCCTGGGAAGATACGCACGAAGCGTACTGCCAGGAAAGAAGCCGGGCTTTCCAGCGGGGTGGCCAGGCTGACTCGGTTTTAGAATATCAAGAGGTAGAATATGGGCATAGACAATAACAAGAATCAGTTAACCGCAGCTGCCGAACTGCGCCGCCAGGCTGAAGAGCAGTTGCAGGCAAAAACGGTGGAACCGCATCCACCGCGGACCGAAGAAGAAACTCAGCGGCTCGTCCATGAACTTGAGGTTCACCGGATCGAGCTGGAGATGCAGAATGCAGAACTACGCCAGGCCAGGGACGAGATGGAGGCGTTGCTGGAGAAGTACAGCGACATCTACGATTTCGCCCCGGTCGGCTACCTGATCCTCAACCGCAAGGGGATCATCAGTGCCGTAAACCTCAACGGCGCCAGCCTCCTGGGGGTCGAGCGCTCCCGACTGATCAGCCGGCGTTTCGGGCTGTTCGTCGCTGCTGAAGCCCGTCCTTTCTTCTCTGAATTTCTCGGGAAGGTCTTTGCGAGCCAGGGCAAGGAGTCCTGTGAGGTTACGCTCACGATGGAGAGAAATTCCCCGATCATCGTGCAGATCGAAGCCATAGCCGCCCCTTCCGGGCAGGAGTGCCGCCTGGCCCTGATCGACATCACCGGGCGAAGGCAGGCCGAGGCCGCCTCACTGGTGAAAGAGGAAGGTCACTGTTTGCTGATCAACAATCTGCCGGTCGGTATTATTATCTTTGCCCCCGATACCCGGATTGTACTGTGTAATCCCGAAGCCTCGCAATTAGTCGGGATGCTGGCGGACAAGATGCTTGGCAAGGACGCCCGCGACCCGATTTGGCACTTTGTACGCGAGAACGGCAGCCTGATGCCCGTAGAGGAGTTTCCCGCCAATCAGGTGGTCGCCACGGGACGTGTGTTGAAGAATTTCGTCATGGGAATTGCCCGCGGACATGAGGGAGAATACAAGTGGGGGCTGGTGAATGCCTATCCCGAGTTTGATAGCGGCAAACAGCTGCGACAGATTGTGCTGATGTTTACGGATATCACCGATATCAAGTGCGCGGATAACAGGATTCGGCGGCATCTTGAGCATATGACCGCCCTGGTTGAAATTGACCGCGCCATCAATTTCAGCTTTGACCTGAATCTCAGCCTGGCAACGCTCCTCACCCATGTCATTGTCCAGCTGGGGGTTGATGCAGCCGACGTACTGTTGTTCAACCCCGCCTCCCGGAC
>JACMKN010000283.1 GCA_014380135.1 Deltaproteobacteria bacterium | reverse complement strand
CTGGCCGGCCGGGAAGTGACAGCTTTCAATTTCTGGCTCTGCAAGAAATGCCTTACCGTAAATACAGTTTACATTCCGGCACGCTACGGAAAATGCCGCAGCTGTGGACTGATCCATCTTCCCGATGACATGCATAAAACAAAAACGGAATCGATCCAGTGAGCGACAACCGCAAGACAAGCCTTATCCTGACCATGGAGCCGGACCGGCTGGGGGAGTTTTTCCCGCTTCTGCAACAGGGTGTGGTGGTCGAGACGCAGGTCGGCTGCACACTGGACAAAATACTGAGCCAACAGTGGGATATCCCCCCGGAATATGCGGCAGAGAGGATCACTACGATCTTTCTCAATAGCCGTCCAATAGACAGCCTGGCCACGACCTTGATCAGGGAGGATGCCGTAATCGCCCTGTCCGGAGCGATGCCGGGACTGGTTGGCGCCACCATGCGACGCGGCGGGTATTATGCCGCCATGCGCGAGGGCATTACGCACCATGACACCACCGGCGACGTTACTGGACGGGTCGCCGCGGTACGGGTCAAGCTCTTCAATCTGCTTCTCGCGGAACTCGGACCCGGCTTTCTCCAGCGGGGTATAAATATTTCAGCGTCCGAGCTGTCCGGGTTCATCAAAGGCAGAAACGATTCCTTCTGGCAGGGCTGCCGTTCGGCGCTGCTCGACAATTATCCGCTTTTACCGCCTTCATTGCTCCGGGAGGATCGGTTCCCGGCCGGCTCCACCGTTCGTATGAGCGTGAATTTTCCGAATCCCTGAGGTACGGGCCATGCAAGTTACAGTAAAATTATTTGCCTCATTCCGCAGCGGTCGTTTTGAAATAGAGACCCTGGACTACCCGCCCGGAACCACCGTGGCAGATGTGGCTGATGCCCTGAACCTGACGCACGCTGAACTGGGAATCATGATGATCAACAATCGCCATGTCAAACTGGAGCAGGTGTTGGCCGAGGGTGATACCCTGGCGCTGTTCCCGCTGCTGGGGGGTGGATGAAATGAGCGCTGCGAACGATTTTTTCAAGAAGCACGCCGTCGGAGATCTGCTGGCCTGGCAGCATCAGCTTGAAGCGGCCGGACTGTTCGGACTGTCGATTGCCGAAACGGAAGAGATCATTCTGGAGGGAGGCCTGCTGCCGGCCCGCTACCAGCGCAACCGCCAGACCATTTCCCAGGCCGGGCAACTGCAACTGTTTCATGGCCAGGTGGCGGTGATCGGCTGCGGCGGGCTCGGTTGTTATATCGTGGAAAAACTGGCGCGTCTGGGGGTGGGACGGATCGTCGTGATCGACCCGGATTCGTTCGAAGAGCATAACCTCAACCGGCAGCTTTTCAGCAGCCCCTGGAGACTTGGAGAAATCAAGGTGGAGGCTGCCTTGCGGCGGGTGGCCGATATAAACCCGGCGGTTACGCTCATTCCACATCACAGTGCATTTTCGTCGGAAAACGGGGCGGAGCTGCTGGAAGGATGCCGGGTGGCGGTGGATGCCCTCGACAATATCGGGGTTCGTATGGAACTGGCGGAGGTCTGTACTTCGCTGAACATTCCACTCGTGCATGGCGCCATCGCCGGCTGGTCCGGGCACGTTACTACCCAGTTTCCGGGCGATGCCACCCTGCAAAACATCTACGGTTCCGGAAAATCAGGCAAGGGGGTTGAATTGTCGCTGGGGAACCCGTCCTTTACACCCGCCCTGGTAGCCGCTTTTGAGGTCGCCGAGGTTTGCAAGCTGCTGCTGGGCCAGGGCAAGCCCTTGAGAAACCGGAGCCTGATGATCGATCTGCTGAATATGGAAGTTCACGAAGTCGGAATATAACTGAATTTGCTCAAGCACCTGTTTTTCGTGCATCCATCAGCAACCCCGCCAAAGCCAGACCTGAAAAAGCCGCCCCGGCATAAAAAGTCATCGCAGGACCAAAAACACTCCACAAACTTCCGGCGATGATGCTGGCTGCCAGCAGCGCGGAGAGCAGTCCCTTCGATCAGCCCCACCAGACCGAGCGCGACTACTCCTTTGGGCAGCTTGACGGGTGCCATTTATCTAAAAAAATTCTCGCAGGTTTTCATCGATTCCCTTGAGGGTCTCGTACCAGAATTCCCTGGCGGCCTCAAGTCTGTCCCGCTCGAACTTTTCAAGCCAGACCGAAAGCTCGGGGTGCGGGTCGTTGTCGATCTCTTTCTTCCGCTTCAGGAAGGTATGCAGATAGTCGATGTTACGCTCCGATTCCCAGAAAACCGGGCTGTTGCGGCTGTTCAGGCGACTGGCCAGAACGTCGATGGCGCGCAGAAACTGATCGGTGCAGTTGTAGAGGGAGCCCATCACCTCGGGCAGCAGTTCTTCAGCCCAGCCCCGGTGGAAGCGGCAGATACCCAGGTTATCGAGAATGAGCTCCTTCTTCATGCGCTCCGCGCATTTTTTCCCCAGCTCCCTGGGTGAAATGAAGTCATTGCTGTAGACCATGTAGTACTTGCCCATGATGGTCATGGGGGCCAATGCGCCGGCAACCCAGTACTGGTTGGGGACCATCCAGCCCCGTCGGCTGAAGGCGATGTACACCAGGCGATCGTGGAGCGCCGTTTCTTTCTCCCGCGAATGAATTCGGCTCCATTTGCGCACCCCTTCGCCGAAATCGAGGATGCTGCTCCGCTCCAGGATGGCATCAATCAGCTCGCAGCCCAGTTCGGCATTGTGCAGCGAGTCATTGATAACGTCGAAATTCGTCGTATCCCAGCGCGGCAGCTTGGTGATCCCCAGCTCTTCCCGGGTAAGCAGTTTTTCATCCAGGAGATCCATCAGCCAGGCCAGCACACCCCCGCCCGAGATGGCGTCAAATCCCATGGCGTCGCAGTGGTGGTTGAGTTTTTCCGCGGCGCGCTGGTCGAATATGCCGCACAGCGGACCCATGGTCTGGTAGGGTTCGTAGTCTTTCTTGTAGATGCCGTTCATCTTCTTGCAGACCGCCATGCAGGGCTCGCCGCAAGTGGCCTGCTGTTTGCCCGTGATGGTCTCTTCGTTGAACTGCTTGAGGTAGTGCTCTATCACCAGGTTCTGATGCAGGGCCATTCGCTCATCTTCCGTCTGGTAGATGGTGCGATAGTTGAAGGCCAGAATTCTGCCACCCATGCCGGCGTAGTTGACACCGAAGGTGCCGCCGGTGCCGACCTTCTCGTCGTAGCGGTATTTGCCGGTCACTTCCAGATCCTTTTCCACCAGGCGCAGGTTGTACTTGTTCCGGAACCATTCATCCGCCACCTGCTTGTCCCGGAAGTCCTCGTTTACCACCGTGCCGCCGTAGATGACCGCCACGATACCGTGCTCCCGGACCATGGCGCTGCCGAAGCCGCCCCGGCCGGCCCAGGTATCCACGAAACTGATCTTGCCCTTGCTGATGGGGACCGACATGATACCGCCATGTCGGTATGCATGGCAGCCGGGCCGGCCACCAGGATGCGTGGATCGTTTTCATAGCGCTGGCCGAACAGCTCGTAGACCCGGTCCGTGAGGGAGTAGACTCCCGTTCGCCCCGTTTTCCAGACCGCCTCCACATCGATCGGAACCACCTCCACTTCGATCTCTTCCCCGTGGCTGCGGTTCAGGTACAGCACCGAAGGGACCGGAGCCTTGCCCACCAGACTGAGCATGTTGATACCCAGGTTGTCGAACACCAGCCCCGCGCCCCCCATGGAGCTGATGTAATACCCCTGCCAGCAGGGGGAAAAGCCGGTCAGCACCAGGCGGTTCGAACCCGGAAAGATCGAGCCGGCAAAGATGCCGACCCCGAAGTTGAGACTGCGGTACTCCTCAGTCAGATGGATGCCCAGATCCACCGGCCCGAAATAGCGGTCGAAGCCGTACTTTTTTGTTTTATAAAAACCGGTGGCCGGATCGACCAGGAGCACTCTTTGAAACATGTCACATTCCTCCTATGTCAGGCAGATTAGCGCAACTCCCGCGGCTGCCCGGTGGACGCCAGCATGCTGTTCCAGAGCCACCCCTCGGTATCGATCTTTTTTCTCTGGCGGGTGGCCAGCGCGATGGGGACATGGGTGTACTGATGGTTCCAGACCCCCACCACCATGTTGGTGCGGCCGCTCATGCCGGCATGCACGGCATTGTGCCCCAGCAGCAGGCAGAGCGCCGAGTCGTGCGGGTTGGCCGGCTGGCTGCGGATGATGTAGCTCGGGTCGATGTATTTGAGATTGATCTCCAACCCGGTGCCGACGAAGTGTTCTCTGATGGCGTCCCGCAAATACGTGCCGATGTCGCCGAGTTTGATGTTACCCGAGGCATCGTGCTCGGCTGTGGCAGCCAGCAACTCCTGTCCGGCTCCTTCGGCCACCACGATCAGCGCATGACCGCGTTGGGCCAGGCGTTCCTCCAGGTTCCGCATTAAACCGCCGAAGGTGAAAGTGGCCTCCGGAACCAGACAGTAATTGACCTGGCTGTTGACCAGAGTCGAGTAGGCGGCGATGAAACCCGAGTCACGCCCCATCAGTTTCACCAGGCCGATGCCGTTGCGGGCGCCGGTCGCCTCGGCATGGGCGGCATAGATGGCCCGGTGGGCCTCGGCAACAGCGGTCTCGAAGCCGAAGGTTGACTGAATGAAAGAGATGTCGTTGTCGATGGTCTTGGGGATGCCGATGACACTGATGGTTCTTCCCCGCCGGGCCGCTTCTTCGGCGATCTTTCCGGCCCCCTTCAGGGTGCCGTCGCCACCGATGGCGAAGAGGATGCTGACCCCCAGCTCCTCCAGGTAATCCACAATTTCCGCCGGCTCCTGGGGACCGCGGGAAGAGGCCAGGATCGTCCCCCCCATTTCGCTGATCTGGCTCACCACCTCGGGATTGAGGACGAGGGGTGGGTGGCCAAAGCGCTTCACCAGCCCCTCGTAGCCATAGCGAAAACCGTAGATCCGCCGCACACCGTAGTGGTGGTAAAGACTCAGGGTCACGGCCCGGATCACGTCGTTGGTCCCTGGGCAGAGGCCGCCGCAGGTGACGATGCCGCAGGCGATTGCTGCCGGGTCGAAATATATCCGTTCACGCGGGCCGGCCAGTTCCAGGGTCGGCGGCTCCAGCCCGGCGGCGATGAACGGCTGCAGCTCTTCGTAACGGGAATGGTATAGGAGACGTTCCCCGTTACCGGTGAAGCGCCCGTCCCGCATGGGAGACGGGAAGCGGCACTCTCCCAGTCGTTCGATGTT
>JACMKN010000282.1 GCA_014380135.1 Deltaproteobacteria bacterium | reverse complement strand
TGCAGCAGGCTTTTGGCGGCCGACAGTGCGGCGGGACCGTTTTTGAGGAGCTGTACCGTCAAACGTTCGGCGACAACAGTCAGTTCGTCCTGATCGGCCACGACTTCGTGGACCAGACCGATGCGTTGCGCCTCAAGCGCATCGAAAGTTTCGGCGGTCAGGAAATAGCGCCGCGCGGCACGGCTGCCGATCGCTGCCACCACATAGGGGGATATGACGGCCGGGATCAACCCCAGCCTGACTTCGGACAGACAGAACGAGGCCCGGGCCGTAGCCAGCACGATGTCGCAACAGGCTGCAAGGCCTACTCCGCCACCATAGGCCGCTCCCTGGACCAGCGCGATCGTCGGTTTGGGCAGGCTATCCAGAGTCCGCATCAGCTCAGCCAGAGCGGCGGCATCGGCCAGATTCTGTTCATGGGAATAGTCGGCCATGCGCCGCATCCAGTTCAGGTCGGCGCCGGCCGAGAAGCTTTTTCCGCTGGCCGCCAGCAGCAGCACCCGCACCGCCGGATCGGCGGCCAGCTGCCGCAAAGCGTCGGTCAGGGTTGCAATCAACCGGTCGTCAAAGGCGTTGTGCAACTCCGGCCGGTTCATGGTCAGGGTGACAACGCCCCGTTCGTCGATAACGGCAAGGATGGTTTCTTCGCTCATTTATGTGACCTTCTCGTTTCTGATTTTCATTCAAGGCCGGTTTTTGTTTTACATCCTGAACACGCCGAATTCGGTCTTCTCCGGAGGGGCATTCAGGGCCGCCGATATCCCCAGGGCCAGCGTCATGCGGGTTTCAACCGGATCGATGATGCCGTCGTCCCACAATCTGGCGCTGGCGTAATAGGGGTGACCCTGGGTTTCGTACTGTTCGCGGATCGGCTGTTTGAAAGCCTCTTCCTCCGCTGCCGACCAACTGCCGCCGCCGGCCTCGATTCCGTCCCGCTTGACCTGCGCCAGCACGCTGGCGGCCTGCTCGCCACCCATGACCGAGATGCGGGCGTTGGGCCACATCCAGAGGAAACGGGGGCTGTAGGCCCGGCCACACATGCCGTAATTGCCGGCGCCGAAGCTGCCGCCGATGATCACGGTGAATTTGGGCACCCTGGCACAGGCCACCGCCGTCACCATCTTGGCCCCGTCCTTGGCGATGCCGCCCGCCTCGTACTTGCTGCCGACCATGAAGCCGGAGATGTTCTGCAGAAAGATCAACGGGATTCCGCGCTGGCTGCAGAGCTCGATGAAATGGGCACCCTTGAGGGCCGATTCGGAGAAGAGGATACCGTTGTTGGCGATGATGCCGACCGGATAGCCCCAGATATGGGCAAAGCCGCACACCAGGGTCGTGCCGTAGAGCTGCTTGAATTCGTCAAACTTCGAGCCGTCCACGATGCGGGCGATGACTTCGCGCACGTCATACGGCTTGCGGGTGTCGCTGGGGATGATTCCGTACAGCTCTTCGGCCGCATGCAGCGGCTCCAGCGGTTCCCGGAGCTGCAGACCGGGCTGTTTGACCCGGTTGAGATGGCCGACGATCCGGCGCGCCAGTTCCAGGGCATGCCCGTCGTTGGCGGCGTAGTGATCGGTCACGCCCGATGTGCGGCAATGCACATCCGCCCCCCCCAGCTCCTCGGCGCTGACCACCTCTCCGATGGCGGCCTTGACCAGCGGCGGGCCGGCCAAAAAAATGGTTCCCTGATGCCGGACAATGATGCTCTCGTCCGACATGGCCGGCACGTAGGCGCCGCCGGCCGTGCAGGAGCCCATCACGACCGCGATCTGCGGTATCCCGCGCGCCGACAGGTTGGCCTGATTGTAGAATATCCGCCCGAAATGATCACGATCCGGAAAGACCTCGTCCTGCTGCGGAAGATTGGCTCCGCCCGAATCGACCAGATAGATGCAGGGCAGATGGTTCTCGGCGGCGATTTCCTGGGCCCGCAGGTGCTTCTTGACCGTAAGCGGGTAGTAGGTGCCCCCCTTGACGGTGGCGTCATTGGCAACGATCATACACTCGCGGCCCGAGACGCGCCCGATTCCGGTGATGATGCCGGCCGCCGGGATATCGACACCATACATGCCCCAGGCCGCCATCTGGGACAACTCCAGAAAAGGCGAGCCATGGTCCAGAAGCTGCCGGATCCGCTCCCGTGGCAGCAGCTTGCCCCGTTCAACGTGCCTGGCGCAGGCCTTCTCACCGCCCCCCAGCCGGATCCCATGGATCTTTTCTCTCAGATCAGCCACCAGCGAATTCATCAGCGCGGCATTGGCGCGATACTCGTCTGAATGCGGCCGGACGCTGCTGTTCAGTATGCTCATGTCAGGCTGGTCTCCTCATTGCGCATAGTTTTCCATGATTGTATGGTGCAGTTGAAGCTGCCTGTCAATCGGCCGTTTCGTTGAACAGCTCCCGGCCGATCAGCATGCGGCGGATCTCGCTGGTGCCGGCGCCGATCTCGTAGAGCTTGGCGTCCCGCAGCAGCCGCCCGGTGGGATACTCATTAATGTAGCCGTTGCCCCCCAGGATCTGGATCGCCTCCAGCGCCATCCAGGTGGCCTTCTCGGCCGCGTACAGGATCGCGCCGGCCGCATCCTTGCGGATGGAGCTCTTGCCGCTGCAGGCGCGGGCCACCGCATAAACATAGGCCCGGCAGGCATTCATCGTGCTGTACATGTCGGCCAGTTTGCCCTGCATCAGCTGGAACTCTCCGATGGCCTTGCCGAACTGCCTGCGCTCGTGGACATAGGGGATGACAACATCCATACAGGCCCGCATGATCCCCAGCGGACCGGCCGCCAGCACCGCTCGCTCGTAATCCAGGCCGCTCATCAGGATCCTGACCCCGTCCCCCACCTTACCGACCACATTTTCGGCCGGTACCTCGCAATCCTCAAAGACCAGTTCGCAGGTGTCCGAGCCGCGCATGCCGAGCTTGTCCAGCTTCTGGGCCGTGGAAAAGCCCTTGAAACCCTTCTCGATCAGAAAAGCGGTAATGCCCTTCGACCCGGCATTGATGTCGGTCTTGGCATAGACCAGCAGCGTGTCGGCATGCGGGCCGTTCGTGATCCACATCTTGCTGCCGTTCAGGATGTAACGCTCCCCCACCCGGTCGGCCCGCAGACGCATGCCGACCACATCCGAACCGGCGCCGGCCTCGCTCATCGCCAGCGCGCCGACATGCTCGCCGCTGACCAGTTTCGGAAGATAGCGCCGTTTCTGCTGTTCGCTGGCGTTGCGGTAGATCTGGTTGATGCACAGGTTGGAATGGGCGCCGTAAGCCAGCGCGACCGAAGCCGAGGCGCGGCTGATCTCCTCGATGGCCACCACATGCTCCAGATAGGTCATCCCGGCACCGCCATACTCTTCGGAAACCGTGATGCCATGCAGCCCAAGATCACCCATCTTGCGCCAGAGATCCATCGGAAAGTGGTTTTCACGGTCGATGTCCGCAGCCCGCGGCGCAATCTCGGACCCGGCAAAGGCCATGACCGTCTCCCGCAGCAAATCGGCTGTTTCACCCAGATCAAAATTGAGCGTCGGATACGATCTCATGATGAACCTCCACAATTATTTTGAAACAGTACCCGAAATCAGGAGACTGACGTTCACCCATACGTTCAGGTCAATCTATAATAGAACATATTTTTAAATTATCAACTTTTTGTTTGACCTGATTCGAAGACGGTGTTATTTCGTATTTCATAGATGGTCAAATTATAAACCGGCGTTTTATTAAGTTGCCTCAAAAAAGCAGACCCGCTAAGGAGTTTTACAGATGGCTCAGCTTTCCTGCAGCGACATCCAGCTTAACTTCGGCGGTGTACGGGCGCTGTCCGGCGTTTCGTTCGACGTCCAACAGGGGGAACTGTTCGCTATTATCGGCCCGAACGGTGCCGGCAAATCTTCGATGCTGAACTGCATCAGCGGCCTGTACCACCCCCAACAGGGCAAAGTATTCTTCGAGGAGCAGGACGTCACCAGGCTGCCGCCCTACGAACGTACCAGGCGGGGCATCGCCCGCTCCTTCCAGAATATCGCGCTCTTCAAGGGCATGACCGTCATCGACAACCTGATGATCGGCCGTCATCTCCACCAGCAGGCCGGCCTGATCACCGGCGGACTCTACTACGGGCCGGCGCAAAAGGAAGAAATCAAGCACCGCGAGTATGTGGAGGGAATCATCGAGTTCCTTGAGATACAGAGCCTGCGCAAGTCGATTGTGGGCACCCTGGCCTACGGGTTTCAGAAGCGGGTGGAACTGGCCCGCGCCCTGGCCCTGGAGCCGAAGCTGCTGCTGCTGGACGAGCCGATGGCCGGCATGAACCTGGAAGAAAAGGAAGATATGGTCCGCTTTATCCTCGAAACCAACCAGGAACGCGGCATCACGATCATCATGATCGAACATGACATGGGGGTCGTCATGGATATTTCCAATACCGTCTGCGTACTCGATTTCGGCAAGAGGATCGCCGGCGGCACTCCCGACGAAGTGCAGCAGGACCCGCATGTGATCAAGGCCTATATTGGTGAAGAAGATCGGGAGGAGCCCTAGGTGCAAATCGATCTCAACGACATGACGTTTCCCAAGCTGCTGAAGCTGAATGCCGAGAGATTCGGCGGGAACAAAGCCGCCCTGCGCAGCAAGGGTCTTGGTATCTGGCAAACCTGCAGCTGGCAGCAGTACCATGACAACGTACGCCGGCTGGCACTGGGGCTGCATGCGCTGGGTTTCACAGCCGGTGACAAGCTGGCCATCATCGGCAGCAACCGCCCCGAATCGCTCTTTGCCGGGATTGCCGCCCAGGCGGCCGGCGGCCTGGCCGTTTCGCTTTATCGTGACGCCACTCCCCGTGAGGTGGCCGACGATCTCGATCGATTCGACGTCAGCTGGGTCATCGCAGAAGATCAGGAACAGGTTGACAAGATCCTTGACCGGAAGGAGCGGCTGCCCAAGCTTCGCAAAATCATCTACATCCGGAAACGGGGCCTGCGCAACTACCGGGATGAACTACTGACCAGCTTCGAGGCGCTGCAGGAACTGGGCGCCCGACAGGCCGCCCGGCAGCCGCAGCTTTTCGACAGCCTGGTCGCCGCCGGCAAGGGTGACGACACCGCCATCATCTGCCTGACCTCCGGAACAACCGGCCAGCCCAAAGGCGCCCTGCTGTCGTTCAAGAACCTGATCAGCATGAGCATTGCCCTCAACGAAGGCGATCCCAGGAGTGAAACCGACGAATTCGTCTCGCTGCTGCCGCTGGCCTGGTTCGGCGAGCAGCTGATGTCGGTGGCAGCCCCGCTGCTGGCCGGCTACACGGTCAATTTTCCTGAAACAGCGGAGACCGCCCTGGCTGACCTGCGGGAAATCGGTCCGCAGATCATGCTCTCCCCTCCCAAGCTCTGGGAATCGATCGCCGCAACGGTGCGGGTCAGGATGATGGACGCGACCCCCTTCAAAAAATTCATGTTCAACACATGCATGCCGATCGGCGAGAAGTACGCCGACTGCCGGCTGACCGGCCGGACACCCCCGCTGTCGCTGCAGGTCGGCCGTTTTTTCGCAAACATGCTGCTCTTCAGGGCACTCCGGGACCGCCTGGGGCTTTCTCGCATCCGTTCGGCCCTGACCGGCGGCGCTTCGCTCGGCAGCGACACGCTGCGTTTCTTCCACGCCATCGGCGTCAACCTGAAACAGCTCTACGGTCAGACCGAAATCGCCGGGATCGTCTGCATGCACCGTAACGACGGGATAAACGGCAGTACCGTCGGCCTCCCGCTGCCCGGCACCGAAATCCGGATTGACGAAAACGGTGAAATCCAGTCGCGCAGCGCCGGGCTCTTCCAGGGTTATTACGGCGATCAGGAGGCGACCAGCCGGGCCTTGACCGGGGATGGCTGGCTGCGCTCGGGCGACTCCGGAACTCTGGACGCACAGGGGCATCTGACGGTCGTGGATCGCATCAGCGACCTGCTGACCCTGTCCGATGGTTCACGCCTGCCGCCCCAACTGATCGAGAACCGGCTGCGCTTTTCACCCTTCATCGCAGAAGCCGTGCTGCTGGGGGGCGGCAGTTCCGGGCTGTTTGCCCTGGTCGGCATCAACAGCCGGGTGGTCGGCAAGTGGGCCGGTGACAAAAAACTTTCCTACATGACTTTTGCCGATCTGGCCTCCAGGCCGGAAGTCAACGAACTGGTTGCCGCTGAAGTGGCCAAGGTCAACCAGACCCTGCCCCAGCAGGCCCGGATTGCGCGCTTTGCGATATTCTACAAGGAGCTTGACGCCGACGAGGGTGAACTGACCCGCAACGGAAAAACAAGACGGCAGACACTGGCCGTCCTGTATGCGGAGCTGATCGAGGCCCTGCAGGCCGGTCGCGAGAAGGTCGAGATAGACAAGGACATCATTTTCCAGGACGGCAAATCGGGACATATCCGGACCACCGTAACCATCAAAAGCACCTGACGGGGTATATCCAAATGGACATCACATTTCTGCTGCAGCTCCTGATCAACGGCCTGGTGGTCGGCAGCATCTATGCCCTGGTGGCCACCGGTTTCGTCATCATCTACAAGGCCACCAGCGCCCTCAACCTGGCCCAGGGAGAGTTTCTGATGGTGGGCGCCTACATCTGCCTGAACCTGCTCTCCAAACACCAGATTCCATTCTGGCAGGCCATCCTGATCACATTCGCCTTCTCGGCGCTGCTCGGCATGCTGATCGAACGCCTGATCCTGCGGCCCCTGATCGGCTCGCACCTGATTTCGGTCATCATGGTCACGCTGGGACTGTCCAGTATCCTGAAAGCGCTGATCCAGCTGGCCTACGGCACCGATACGATTCCATTCCCGGAGGTCTTTCCAAGCGCCCCGGTGCAGATCGGCCCGATCCCGGTTTCGCAGGGCTACCTGTATGCCATCGGCTGCGTCGCGGTGCTGGTGGCGCTTCTGACCTCGTTCTTCAAATATTCCAAAACCGGCGTGGCCATGCGGGCCACCGCTTCCAACCAGCAGGTGGCGCTCTCGATGGGCATCAGCGTCAAGAAGATGTTCGCCATCTCCTGGGCCATCGCCGCGATCGTCTCCTCGGTGGGCGGCATTCTGCTCGGCACGATCAGGGGCGGCATCGACATGTCGCTCAGCTTCATGGGGCTGAAGGTCCTGCCGGTCGTGATTCTGGGCGGGCTTGACAGCATCCTGGGCGCCATCGTCGGCGGTATCATCATCGGCGTGCTGGAAAACCTGTCCGGAGGCTATATCGACCCGCTGGTGGGGGGCGGTGCCAAGGAGGTGGCCCCCTATATCGCGCTGATCCTGATTCTGATGTTCAAGCCCTACGGCCTGTTCGGCAAAAAGCGGATCGAGCGGGTGTAAACTTATTACAAAGTGAGGTTTTATGCGTTGCGGCGACTTCAAGACATCCTATGCGGCCGACATGACTATCTTCGAATCCGGCAGCGCCCGGATCATGCTGGGGCTTTTTCTCGGCGCACTCTTTACGCTGCCGCTCTACACGCCCGGCTATCTGCTGGACATCATCAACCGCATCGGAATTGCGGTTATCGGGGCGGTCGGCCTCAACATCCTGACCGGATTCACCGGCCAGATATCACTGGGCAATGCCGCCTTCATGGCCATCGGCGCCTTTTCCAGCGGTTATCTGGCGACAAGATTCGGTCTGCCGTTCTACTTCTGCATACCACTGGCCGGCCTGATCACGGCCTTTTCCGGCATGTTTGTCGGCATCCCGTCGCTGCGCATCAAGGGGCTCTACCTGGCCATGGCCACCCTGGCGGCGCACTTCATCGTCGAATTTATCATAACCAAGTGGGAATCGGTGACCGGCGGCGTCAACGGCCTCTCAATTCCGATCCCCAAACTGGGGAGTTTCGCAATTGATTCCGACGCCAGGCTGTTCGTCCTGATTTTCGTCATCGCGGTTATGGCGGTGCTGTTCGCCAAAAACCTCTTCCGCAGCAAGGCCGGCAAGGCCTTTATCGCGATCAGGGATCAGGCCATCTCGGCCGAGGTCATGGGGGTAAACCTGCTGAAATACAAGCTGCTCTCCTTCGGGATCAGTTCCTTCTACGTCGGCGTGGCCGGCGCGCTGATCGCCTATCAGGCCAAGATCATCTCCCCCGAAACATTTCCGGTCACGGTTGCCATCGATTATCTGGGCATGATCATCATCGGCGGTCTGGGCAGCATCCTGGGGTCGATCTACGGCGCCATATTCATCACGCTGCTCCCCGAACTGCTCAGAATGGGAACATCCGCCCTGTCAGGATCGTTTCCCGAACTGGTCAACAAGCTGGCCGCCATGAAGGAGCTGGTCTTCGGCCTATTGGTGATCATCTTCCTGATTTTCGAGCCGGCCGGCATGGCGGCCCGCTGGCACAGCATCAAAAACTACTGGAAGCTCTATCCCTTCTCGCACTGACATTTTGACAATTCGGAGGTGGTGATAATTACGGTGAAACCGGCAGTACCGATTCAACAGCGAAGCAGATCCGATTGTGGCGACAACAACATAAAAAGGGAGGAAGTTATGAAACTGGGTAAAACACTGGCAGCGCTGACTGCAGCAATCGCTATCGCAACAACTTCATTCGCGGCGGAAACCATCAAGGTCGGCGGAATCTGGGATTTGACCGGTGTCACGGCCGACGTCGGAAAACCCTTTGCCGAAGGGGTCCAGGACGCCATCGCCTACGTCAATGAAAAGGGGGGCATCAACGGCAGGAAAATCGAACTACTGAATGTGGACTACGCCTACAAGATCCCCCAGGCCAACGCCGCCTACAAGAAGTTCGTCGAGCAGGACAAGGTCGTCATGATCAACGGCTGGGGCACCGGTGACACGGAAGCGCTCAAGGAAATCATCTCCAAGGACAAGGTGCCCTACTTTTCGGCCTCATACTCAGGCCATCTGACCGATCCGGCCAAGACCCCCTACAACTTCTTCGTCGGAGCCAGCTACTCGGACCAGATTCGCGGCTTCCTGCAATATGTCAAGAAGGAGTGGAAGGGCAAGGGAGCTCCCAAAGTGGCCTTCATCTACCCCAACCACGGCTTCGGCAAGGCCCCCATCGAGGCCGGCCGGCAATACGCCAAGGAGCTGGGCATCGAGCTGGTGCATGAAGAGGTCATCCCGGCCAGCTTCCAGGACGTCACCTCCAACCTGCTGAACATGCAGAAAAAAGCTCCCGATTATGCCTATGTCCAGACCACGGTCTCGTGGTGTGCGGTGCTGCTCAAGGATGCCAAAAAACTCGGCATCAAGACCAAATTTTTCCTGGGCAACTACGGCATGACCGAAGCACTGCCGCTTTTGGCCAAAGACGCGGCTGAGGGCGTTTACGGCATGACCACCCAGGTCCCCTACGGTACCAATGTCCCCGGCATGAAGCTGCTGACCGACTGGAACAGGAAACATCCCTCCAAGGCTACCCGCGACACGGTTTATGTGCGCGGCTGGACATACGGCCTGATCTGGGCCGAAGGACTCAAGATTGCCGACAAAATCAAGCAGCTGACCGGCGAAGGGGTCAAAAAGGCCCTGGAGACACTCAAGAACTTTGACACCGGCGGTCTGGTGCCGCCCATTACCTATACATCAACCGATCACCGCCCGACCACCAAGAGCACCATTTACGTGATCAAGGGGGGCAAGATGACCAAGGTGGAAGATGTTGAGACGCCCCGCAAAAAAGAGTGGCTTGGACTGTAAAAACAGGGCTGCGGGGGTTAGCGCCTCCGCAGTCAGTTCTGTACTGAGGTGTCAGACATGCTGAGAATCAACAACGCCGAAGTCATCTACAACCGTGTCATCCTGGTGCTGAAAGGGCTTTCGCTGGAAGTCCCCGAGGGGAAGATCGTGGCGCTGCTGGGCGCCAACGGGGCCGGAAAAAGCACGACGCTCAAGGCGATTTCCGGACTGCTCAAGTCGGAGGAGGGCGAGGTCTCTTCCGGGTCGATCGAACTGATGGGCGAGCGCATCAACAACCTGGACCCGGAAGTAATCGTCAAGCGCGGCATTTTTCAGGTCATGGAGGGGCGCAAGGTTTTCGAGGACCTGACCGTGGATGAAAACCTGATCGTCGGCGGCCACACCCGCAGAGACTCGGCCGGATTCAAGCGTGACAAGGATCTGGTTTACGACTACTTCCCGCGACTGCGCGAACGGCACAACCAGCTGTCCGGCTTTCTGAGCGGCGGCGAGCAGCAGATGCTGGCCATCGGACGGGCACTGATGGCCAGACCCAGGCTGATGCTGCTGGACGAGCCGTCGCTGGGCATCGCGCCGCTGCTGGTCCAGGAGATCTTCCAGCTGATCAAGAAGATCAACACCGAGGAGAAGACCACCATTCTGCTGGTGGAGCAGAACGCCAATGTGGCCTTCAGCATCTGCGATCAGGCCTACATCATGGAGGGTGGCCGGATCGCCATGAGCGGCACGGTTGAGCAGATGAAGTCCAATGATGACGTCAAGGAATTCTATCTCGGCATGGGTGAAGGAAAAGAGAAGAAGAGCTACCGCGAGATAAAAAGCTACAAGCGCCGCAAACGCTGGCTCTGATGGTCACGGCACAACTATCGTAACATGACGCAGCAAAGCGGGAATAACACAGGCAAGGAGCATCATTATGGGATTCAGGGAGATACTGGTCCATCTCGACAATTCGGACGCTGGGGCGGTCAGACTCGACCTGTCCATCGCCTATGCGCTCAAACACGGCGCCAGGCTGCGCGGGCTTTATCTGATCACCCACTCCTATTACGAACCGCGCGATATCGATGAACAGGCCAGCGCCGCAAGTGTCGAGGAGCTCTTCATGCGCAAAACCTCCCAAGCGGGTGTAACAGCGGAATGGGTCTATCGCGACTGGTCCGTGATCGGTGCCGATGTCACCGATCTGATCACGATCCAGGCCTATTATGCCGACCTGATCATGATCGGCCAGACCAACTCCGGCGCACCGAGCCGCAACACCCCGACCGATCTGCCGGAGCGGCTGGTTTTGATGTGCGGTCGCCCGGTTCTGATCGTGCCCTATGCCGGTACGTTTGAAAACGCCGGCGACAGGATCATGATCGCCTGGAAAGCCGGGCGCGAATCGATCCGCGCGGTGCATGACGCCCTGCCCTGCCTGAAAAAGGCCCGCCACGTCGAAGTGGTCGGAATCGGCGCTCCATCCGGCGTAGTTGACGGCACTTTTTCCGACATCCACGCTGTTCTGGAGCGTCACGATGTGCGAACAACAACGGAACTGATCAACACCGGCAGCTTTCCGGTGGCGGACATGTTGCTCAATACCGCCTGTGAACAGAAGATCGATCTGCTCGTAATGGGAACCTATGCCCATACGCGGCGCGGATCACTGGGTCTCAGCCCGATCGCCGGACACATCCTGAAACATCTGACCGTGCCGGTTCTGATGTCCCATTAATATAGTCGCCACACTTCCGCGTTGGCTATAGACGCGCTGCACGCCACGGGTACTCCGCATGCACAGCACACCGGAAAATGAAGAGCTGGTTTCAATCGGCGACCTTGCCAAAAGCCTGGGCCTGACCACCAGGACGCTGCGCTACTGGGAAGAAGCGGGAATCATTGAGGCGGCGCCCCGTTCCGACGGCAGCAACCGTTTCTATTCCCTGGACATTGCCAAGCGCGTCAGGTTCATCGTCAAACTGAAGGAACTGGGACTCACCATCAAGGAATTGCAGGATCTCTACGCCGCATACGGCGAAGCGAAACGCACCGATCGGATGATTCCGGCCCTGGTCCGGATCCTGGATCGGCACATCAACCTGGTTGATGAGAAAATGGCGCGCATGGCTTCCTTAAGAAGGGAAATAGTCGAGTACCGGCAGCGCATGTCCACCAGGTTCGGCGTATTCAACAGTGTGGTGTCCTGAATATTCGAATCACGGGCGGCACCGGACTTCGTATCACTTCGCCAGCGCGCCCAGAGGACCGTTGTACATAAATCTGATACTGATCATAAAAAATGACTGCCCACCTCTGCCCACTTCTCCTTGACTCATAATATCATTATTGATACCATAATTCCATGCCAGCATTGACCGACATCATAGAGGAAATGCGTCACAACCCTTCAGGGATTCGATTGGCGGAGCTATGCAAGGTATGCGATCATTTTTTCGGTCAAGCCAGACAGACCAGTGGAAGTCATCGGGTATACAGGACTCCGTGGGTTGGCGACCCTCGGGTAAACGTTCAAAACGACAAGGGTAAAGCAAAGACGTATCAGGTCAGACAGGTTCTCAAAGCAATCGAACGGATGGAGATAGAACATGGCACAGAAAAAAGATAAACATGACAAGTACACCTATCGGGTTACCTGGTCGGAAGACGACGCCGAACACGTTGGGCTGTGCGCGGAGTTCCCGAGCCTCAGTTGGCTTGCACACACACCGGAAGCTGCGCTTAAAGGCGTGTGTAAACTTGTAAATGACGTTGTTGTTGACATGCTCCGCAACGGAGAAACAATTCCCGAGCCCATTGCTACAAAGCATTTCAGCGGGAAATTCATGATTCGCATCCCCCCCGAGGTGCACCGCCAGTTGACTATCCAGGCTGTCGAAGCGGGAGTGAGCCTCAACCGGCTGGCAAGCGCAAAACTGAGCCACTAGGTCGTGCCTGGTGATGAATTTATGCTATGGAAAAAGGCGGCCCATTTTTTCCGGGCCGCCCCATAAATATCTCTACAGTTCAAGCACTTCCACCCATCCTTCACCCTTTGCGTCCTTTACGACCGGCCTGAACCTTGCCGTGCGGGGTAATAACATGGGCATTGTGGTTGGCGGCGCGCCGGATCACCAGCTCATGCTTGCCGTGCATGGATTTCCGTTCCATAGGCCGCGTCGCTGTAACAACAGGTTTCATGCCTCGCATAATCGCCACCCCCTTTCCCTGTCCTGTATAATATTGTATCACAACCACCCGACAAGGGCGCTATTACGTAAGCCACCGGTCGCCGCAGCAGTTTTCAAATCGCTGTAAAAGCGGTGGCATCACCGGCACCCTTGGTGTATTCTTGAATCAGAGGCATTCCAACCGGAGGTTTCAGACGCCATGCCTGACGAAATCTGTGCCACATTTTCCGTCCACCGCCTGAGCATCCTTGCGCCGGACGGAACGGTCGACGAAGCGCTGATGCCCCCTTTATCGGAGGGGGATGTCCGGCGTCTGTACGAACTGATGGTGCTGGCCAGAACCTTCGACCAGCGAGCCGTGGCCCTGCAGCGTGAGGGGCGGCTCGGCACCTACCCTCCCAGCCTTGGGCAGGAGGCGGCCCAGGTGGGCAGCGCCTTCGCGCTCCAGCCGGACGACTGGCTCTTCCCCTCTTTCCGTGAAATGGGGGTCCAGCTGACGGTCGGCTATCCCATTCATCAGATCCTGCAGTACTGGGCCGGCGACGAACGCGGGCAGCAGGCGCCGCCGTCACTGAACATCTTCCCGATCTGCATATCGGTCGGCACCCACATCCCCCATGCGGTGGGCGCCGCCCTGGCCGCCCGCTACCGGCATGACCCGCTGGCCGTGGCGGTCTGGTTCGGCGACGGGGCCACCTCCAAGGGGGACTTCCACGAGGGCTTCAATATGGCGGGGGTCTTCCGGCTGCCGCTGGTCTTCATCTGCCAGAACAACCAGTGGGCGATTTCCGTGCCGCTCAGCGGCCAGACGGCCGCCGCCACCCTGGCGCAGAAGGCGCTGGCCTACGGCTTCGAAGGGGTGCAGGTGGACGGCAACGACGTCTTCGCGGTTTACCGGGCCACCCGCGATGCGCTGCTCAAGGCGCGCAGCGGCGGCGGCCCGACCTTTATCGAATGCCTGACCTACCGGGTGGCCGACCACACCACCTCGGACGATGCCGGGCGTTACCGCTCCGCCGATGAGGTGGCGGCCTGGAGCGCCCTTGATCCGCTGCTGCGGCTGGAACGCTACATGGAGCGTTGCGGCTTCTGGAACGAAGCCTACGCCAGCGAGACCCGACAAAAGGCACTGGCCGACATCGATGCGGCCATTGTCACGATGGAGGCTGTCGGCGCGCCCGATCCGGACGACATGTTCGTGCATGCTTTGTCACTCCCCGGCCAGCGTCAGGCCGGACAACGGAAGGGGGTCTGATATGGCCCGGCTCACGATGGTACAGGCCATCAACCAGGCACTGAGTCAGGAAATGGCGCGCGACGAGCGGGTCGTTCTGCTGGGCGAGGACGTGGGGCGCGACGGCGGAGTCTTCCGCGTCAGTGAGGGCCTGCTGGAGCGCTTCGGGGCCGAGCGGGTCATCGACACCCCCCTGTCCGAGTCCGGCATCGTCGGCGCAGCCATCGGCATGGCCGCCTACGGCCTGCGGCCGGTGGCCGAGATCCAGTTCATGGGCTTCATCTATGCCGCTCTGGATCAGCTCTACACCCATGCGGCCCGCCTGCGGACCCGCTCCCGCGGCCGCTTCACCTGCCCGCTGGTGGTGCGGGCCCCCTATGGCGCCGGCATCAAGGCGCCGGAGATGCACGAGGAGAGCAGCGAGGCGCTGCTCTGCCATCTGCCGGGGATCAAGGTGGTGGTGCCCTCCGGTCCCTACAGCGCCAAGGGACTGCTGCTGGCGGCCATCCGCGACCCGGATCCGGTTGTCTTCCTGGAGCCGACCCGCCTCTACCGGATGCTGCGCGAGGAGGTTCCCGAGGGGGACTACACCATCCCGCTGGGCGTGGCCAGGATCGTCCAACCGGGGCGGGATGTGACGGTGGTGGCCTGGGGCAGCATGCTGGAGCGGGTGCTCAAGACGGAGACCCCCCACTCGGTCGAGCTGATCGATCCCCAGACCCTGACCCCCTTCGACTGGGACACGCTGCTGGCCTCGGTCAGGAAGACCGGCCGGCTGGTGATCGTTCATGAAGCGGTCAAAAGCGGCGGACTGGGGGCCGAAATCGCCGCCACGGTGGCCGAAGAGGCGATCTTGCAGTTGCGGGCGCCGGTGCTGCGGGTGACGGCGCCGGATGTGGTGCTGCCGCTGCCCAAGTTGATCGACAGCTATCTGCCGACTACCGGGAAGATCCGCACTGCAATCGATGACGTCATGAGGTATTAACCATGCAATATGAATTCAAACTCCCCGACCTGGGTGAAGGCATCGCCGAGGTCGAACTGCGCAAATGGCTGGTAACGGAAGGGCAACGGGTCG
>JACMKN010000281.1 GCA_014380135.1 Deltaproteobacteria bacterium | reverse complement strand
GAAAGGCCAACCGCATCAACAGCGTACTCTTTTGCTTTTGAAATAATCGTAGCCGCCGAGACATTTTTGCCGATGTCAAAGACTTCAAAACCATGATTTTCAAGCAGGGTACAGACAATATTCTTGCCGATATCGTGGATATCACCTTCAACTGTCGCCATCAGGATACGGCCGAGCGACTCGAAGTTCTGCCCCTTCATCTCTATCTTGAGACGGGCGAATCCGGCCTGCATTGTATCAGCCGACTGCATGACCTGCGGCAGGAAGAAGATGTTCTTGTCAAAACGGCGCCCGACCTCCTCCAGACCCGGCAGAAAGCCCTCGTTGCTAATCTGAAGTGGAGCCAACCCTTCCCTCAAGGCCTCTTCAACCAGTGCTACGATGCCATCCCGGTCGCCACCGATGATCGCCTGTGACAAACGTTCACGGATCGTGAGTGGTACATCGGAGGGAGTTGCCTGCACGGACGCGGAAGCCTGTTCGCCGCGATAAGCTTCGATATAAGCTGTTGCCTGGTGGTCCCGGTTGAGCAGCACCATAGCCGAACGCCAGGCGTCCATCATCGGCTTGTCCCTGGGATTTATAATGGCCGCATCCAGACCGGCCTCCATCGCCATTGCAAAGAATGCCGAAGAGATCAGCGGCCGCTGCGGTAGCCCGAAGGATATATTGCTGACTCCCAGCACCGTGGAAAGCCCCAGCTTCTGTTTGACCATGCGAATGGCTCGCAGGGTTTCTGCAGCCCGCTTCTGTTCGGCACTGACCGTCAGGGTCAGGCAGTCGATAATGATGTCGGAATCCGGGATACCCAGTTTCCGGGCGGCATTGCGAATACGCCTGGCGATTGCCAGTCGTCCTTCGGCTGTGTCCGGGATGCCTTTTTGATCCAGCGCCAGGCCGATTACGGCAGCACCGTATTTCTTTGCCAGCGGCAGAATTCTCTTGAGGCTCTTTGATTCACCTGAAACGGAGTTAATCAAGACCTTGCCGTCGGCAGCCTTGAGCCCGGCCTCCAGAGCGGCAGGGCTGGATGAGTCCAGCACCAGCGGGACACTGGCCGCCCCGCAGGCACAAAACACGGCCCGCTCCATGGCGGAGACTTCATCTATTCCTGGTGCACCGACATTGACATCCAGCAGAGTTGCCCCGGCTTGGACCTGCTCGATCGCTTCACGGCGGATGTAAGCCACCTTCCCTTCCAGCAACTCCTGGGAGTAAAGTTTCTTGCCGGTCGGATTGATCCGCTCGCCGATGATAGCGGTTTTGTTGCCGGCTCCGACGGAGGTCCAACCCGAACGGCTGGAGAGCAGGGTTGCTCCGGCAGCTGTTTCCGCAGGGCGCCATGGCTGTTGGATACCAGCCAGAGCCTGTTTCATGGCACGGATATGCTCCGGCGTGGTGCCACAGCAACCGCCGATTATCCGCACTCCCAGATTTATCATGCGCTGGTGGTAGGCGACCATCTCTTCCGGCGTTCCCGGAAAGATGGTCATGTCGCCCACCAGTTGCGGCAGACCGGCGTTGGCCTGCGAGATCAGCGGCAGAGGTGTAACATTGCGCATGCGGCAGAGTATGTCATAAATTCCGTCCACGCCCAGACCGCAATTGGAACCGACAATATCGGCACCGGCGGCGGTCAGGGTTATGGCGGCCGACTCAGGCGGAGTGCCCAAAACAGAACGGCCATTGTCGTCAAAGGTCAGCATGGCAATAATCGGGATTTCGGTCGAAACTTCCCGTATGGCAATAACCGCCGCGCGGCACTCCTTGATGTCCAGAAAGGTTTCGAGGCTGATCAGGTCGGCTCCGGCTGACACCAGCGCCTCGGCCTGCTCGCGAAAAGCGTTCTTCATATCGTCAAAGGACACCTCTCCCAGCGGTTCAACAAACTGACCTGTCGGACCGATCGATGCTCCGACATAGGCCTTGCCGCCGGCCTCCTTGCGGGCAATCTTCACGGCGCGGGTGTTGATCTCGGCCAGGCGCCCTTCCAGCCCGTAATGGGCCAGCTTGAAGCGGGTGCCGCCAAAGGTGTTGGTAATGATGATATCAGAGCCGGCGTTGATGTAGTCCCGATGCACCGAGGCAACGACTTCCGGCATGGTCAGGTTCAGTTCTTCAGGAGACTGCCCGGGCCTTAGGCCACGCTCCTGGAGCATCGTGCCCATGGCACCGTCAAGAATCAGTACCTGTTCCTGTATGGCATCACGAAATGGTTTCATGGTTTTCCTTTATTCGGTTTTGATGGCGTTGGAGCGGGTAGAGGGCTTGAGTCTGTTGGTGGCGGCTGCTCCAATGTGTAGTCGGGGACAAGTGGGTCGGATAGATCGAGGTGGCTTAACTGTGAAGATTCAGCGCCTTCCACGGTCAGCTTGACCCTGGCAATCTGCGGAAAATTGGCAGTCACGGTGTTTACAATAGAATAAACCGCCAGCATTTCGGCTGAACTCCCGGACGTCAGAGCCTTGGCAAAAGCGTCGTTCATATCGATTACAGCCAGACTGTTATCGACGCGAACCGACTTGACAACGGTACCTTCGGGTAAAGACTCGTCAAACTCACCAACCGGTCCGTTCAGCAATTCATCGAGTACGTCATTAATACAGGCCAGGGTGTCTCCGCACCGGTCAAGCTCGCGAGCCTCCCTCGCCAAACGGGTACCATCCGCCACAAAGAACAATACCGCCGTCCATTTGCCGACCGCTGGCTGCATCTGCGGCGCAACCGGCAATTCGCTACTGTCACGATACTTTTGCCAAAGCATGGTTCCAAAAACCAGGGCAATGACCAGAAAAGGTATCAGCAAGCTGATATTGATTCGTTTTCGCTGCTGAATTGTCATCGTTCAGCCCCCCCTTCTTCATCGTCAAGGCTGACCTGATAGACATCGCCCAGGCGCCCCCCCAAAAAGCGGTTGCCAACCCGGATGAAACCGGCCGGTATGTCACTGACGTAATAATGGTGGTTCCCTTTTTCGGCCTCCGGTCGCAGCAGTTTTTTATCTGCCAGAATGGCCGCAACTGTGCGTGCAGTCTCCTCGGCCGAATCCACCAGCGACACCTGCGGCCCCATAATTTCCGCGATCAGCGGTTTAAGCAGGGGGTAGTGGGTACATCCCAGCACCAGCGTATCCACGGCAGCATCTTTCAACTCCTGCAAATAGCTCTGCGCGGTGAGCCGTGCAACCTGATTATCAGTCCACCCCTCTTCAGCCAAAGGAACAAAGAGCGGACAGGCACGGGTCAATACCTCGGCTTCCGGCATGAGGCGCTTGATGGCACGGGTGTAGGCACTGCTGCGGATCGTACCGGCTGTGCCGATCACACCGATACGGCCGGATCTGGTCACCTCGGTCGCCCGACGGGCGCCAGGCTCTATAACGCCGACCACCGGGATCGACAGCTGCCGCTTGAGACTGGGCAGCGCGACTGCCGACGCGGTATTACAGGCCACCACCAGCAGCTTGATGTCGCGCTTGAGCAGAAAAGATGCGATTTCCCCGGCATAGCGAGTCACGGTTTCTGGCGATTTGGTACCATACGGAACCCGTGCGGTATCGCCAAAGTAAACCGTATCCTCCTGGGGAAGCACCCGTACAATCTCCCGCAGAACAGTCAGTCCCCCTACTCCGGAATCAAATATGCCTATAGCCTGCCATGACAAAATCAACAAACCTCATAAATTAATGGAGTCTTCAGAATTGGGAACTATATACCTTTTTTCATCAATCAGGCAAGCCATTTGCTCGAATTGATACCAATATGTATCGCTTCCTCATAGCACTTGACGTGGCGCCTAAAATTGCATATTTTTCATATCATAGAACCAAGTAAAACACAGATTCTACACAATTGCAGTTACTCCCATAAGCAACGCCTCATCAGATAACTTTCAATTTCATATTTACAGCCCACTGCAAGTTTTTTCGCGAAGGAACAGCCACTTGAACCGTTTGAACGACAATTCAGAAAGGGAGAAAACAGAGATGTATTCCATTGATAATGTCGGCAGCAACACCATAGCCATGGTTCTGGCCGGAGGAAAGGGAGAGCGGCTTAGTCCGCTGACACTGCGCAGAGCCAAGCCGGGTGTTGCCTTTGGCGGAAAGTACAAGATCATCGACTTTGTACTGAGCAACCTGTTCAACTCGGGGATTAAAAAGGTCTACATCCTGACCCAATACCGAGCCTACTCGCTTAATAAGCATATCCGGGAATCATGGGGCAAATGGACCGGTCTGGGCGAGTTTTATGTGGCCATTTCACCCGAGACCAGCAGTGAAAGCGAAGAATGGTTTAAGGGCACCGCCGACGCGATCCTGCAGTACCTGCGCTTTGTCGAATCCTCAGATGCGGATTATGTGGCGATCTTTGGTGGCGACCATATCTACAAGATGGATATCACCCAGATGATCAACTACCACCGCATGAACCGAACCGACCTGACCATTGCCGCCCTGGAAGTACCGGCGGAAGAAGCCAGCCGTTTCGGCGTCTTTTCAGTCGATGACGATAACCGGGTAACCGCCTTTACGGAAAAACCCGAGGTTCCGGAAACCATTCCGGGACGTAAGACCTGCTTCGCCTCGATGGGCAATTACATTTTTTCAACCAAAAAGTTGATTGAAGTGCTGCTGGAAGGTAAAAAGCAGTATGAGGACCTGGATTTCGGCAAACATGTTATCCCGATGATGCTGGCGAGCAGTGACCGGGTATTTGCCTACAACTTCAACGACAATGTCATTCCCGGCATGAGGGCCGAGGAACGCGGTTACTGGAAGGATGTGGGAACGCTGGATTCATACTACGAGGCTAACATGGACCTGATCCATGTGTCGCCACAGCTGAATCTTTACAACTACAAGTGGCCGATCCTCACCAACCAAGGCAATCTGCCCCCAGCCAAGACGGTCTTTGATGATGACGACCGCCGCGGCCAGAACATCGACTCCTACGTTTGCGCCGGTTGTATCACCAGCGGTAGCACCGTCCGTCGTTCTATCCTCGGACCGCTCTGCAAAGTCAACAGCTACAGCTTGGTAGAAGACTCCATTCTGTTTGAAAACGTCACCGTCGGTCGTCACGTAAAGATCAAACGGGCAATCATAGATAAGGGCGTAGTGATTCCGGATGGTTCGGTTATCGGCTACAATCCCGAAGAAGACCAGCGCAACGGCTATTCAATAACGGACTCAGGTATCGTGGTTGTGCCGCGCAGGGATAAATGATCGGAATATTAGAGTTGCTTATAATTTGCCATAAGAAATAAAAAATAACTCCATATGACCACAATACCAATCAAAATCGGCGTCAGCGCCTGCCTGCTGGGCGAGCATGTGCGCTACGACGGCGGCCACAAGCACGACCGCTACATCACCGACACGCTTGGCCCTTACTTCAGCTTCGTGCCGGTCTGCCCCGAGGTCGGCTGCGGCATGCCGACTCCCCGGGAAGCCATGCGACTGGAAGGAGATCCGGAGCATCCGCGACTGGTAAATGTCAGGAGCCGCATCGACAGAACCGACCAGATGCTGGAATATTGCAAAATCAGGGTAAAGGAGTTGGAGGGAGAGGATCTGTGCGGGTTTATCTTCAAGAAGGATTCGCCCAGTTCAGGATTATACCGGGTCAAGGTCTACAACAATGGTATTGCCGTCAATAACGGCCGGGGACTGTTTGCGGCAGCGGTGGCGCAGCATTTTCCACTGCTGCCGATTGTGGAGGAAGACCGCCTGAACGATCCGTCTATCCGTGAGAACTTCATCGAGCGGGTCTTCAGCTATCGCCGCTGGATGGATTTTCTGGCTACCGGCCCGACACCCGGCGAGCTGGTGGAATTCCATACCGCACACAAGCTGCTGATGATGGCTCACAGCCCGCAGATCTAGCTCTCCCCGCACCCTTCCCAACTCATGCTGCGCAATCACGTATAGGAAAAACAGCTCTTTTCCAGAAGTCTCTGTTCATATCCGGCAACATTTCTTGCCTACCAGACCACGCTTGACTCTCACCAGCAAACACGATAAGAATACTTAAATTATATATAACTCATTTCAGCCGACGGGTTCCCTAAATGAAACTAGGTCTTAGCCTGATTACCAAACTCACCCTCGTCATTTCCCTGATTTTGGCTGTATTCATGGCCCTGCTCGATTATATCAATGTGAAAAATTTCCGCAGCGCGATGCTGAAATACGCCGTGACCAATGCCGACCAGATCGCAGAGGTCATCAATCAGAGCGCATTCGACGCAATGCTCAAGAACGACAAGGGGCGCATGTACGATATGATAAGTCGTATCGGTCAGGACCCCAACTTCGAGCATATCCGCCTGATCGGTCGCGAGGGAACGGTTGTATTTTCAAGCACCAAGAATGAAATCGGCATGGTTCTGGACACAAATGCCGAAGCATGCACCATGTGTCACGGTAAAAACGAAAATCCGCGCCTGCATGCTACCTCCATGCAACGCAGCCGCATCTTCAAGAATCGCGAAGGCAAGGAAGTCATGGGCTTCACCAAAGCAATCTACAACCAACCGGCCTGTATTGCAGCAGCCTGTCATGTCCATCCTGAAAAATTTAACGTTCTCGGGATGCTGGACATTATCGTATCTCTGGAGGAAATGAACAAAAAATCCCATGAATACCGCCGGGAGTTCTTCCTTTTCACCTGTTTTCTGCTCATCTTCACCGGCGTCCTGATTAATGTCCTCATTCAGCGCATGGTCAACAAACCGGTCAAATTCTTGAGAAAACATGCCAATATGGTGGCGGCAGGCATTCTGGACGCCAGGGTTACTGCGGTATCGGATGATGAACTCGGACAGCTTTCTGAATCGGTTAACATGATGACCGTCAGCCTGCAAATGGCACAAGTGGAACTCAAGGAATGGGGCAACAGCCTAGAAACCAAGGTTGAAGAGCGTACCAGTGAAATCAAGCGTATCGAGCAACATCTGCTGCGATCGGAAAAGCTGGCATCACTGGGAAAACTGGTGGCCGGCATCGCCCACGAGATCAATAATCCACTGACCGGTGTACTGCTCTACTCTTCAATAATCTACAGTGACAAGCGCCTGGATGGCGAATTAAAACCGGATGTGGAAAAGATCATCTCCGAAAGCAAACGCTGTGCGGATATCGTCAGTAGACTGTTGGAGTTTTCCCGTGAGTCCATGCCCCACAAGGAGGCCATCTGCCTGAACGCTCTGCTCGAAAAGGTCGTCAATATTATACACAAGCAGCCAAGTTTTCAGGAGATTACCATCGTGCAGAATTATGCCGGTGATCTGCCGGACGTTCTGGTTGATCCGGGCCAGGCTCAGCAGGTATTCATAAACATGATCCTGAACGCCAGCCATGCCATGAATGAAGGGGGAACCCTGACCATCTCGACCTTCACAGATGAAAATCAATCAACCGTTCATACCGAAATAACGGATACCGGCTGCGGAATTTCCGAGGATGATCTAGGCCATATTTTTGACCCGTTTTTTACTACCAAATCCGAGGGCACCGGACTGGGGTTGTCCATATCATATGGAATAGTTGAAAACAACGGCGGGAAGATTGAGGTAAGAAGCGTATTGGGCAAGGGCACGACATTTACTGTACAGCTGCCTGTCTACGACAAGTCGTTGATGGATGACTTCACAGCCTGATGTTCCAGCTGTTCCGTTTCTATCCGGAAACCCCGGACAATGAATTATCGGTTCCGATTTTAAGGCTATTTTGCGTATTGGGATTTGATCGAAATGCCTAGCCGCTTCAACATGCCCTGAAAATTGGGACGCAAAATTCCGGTTTCCTCTGCGGCGTGAGTAACATTCCAGTTGTTTCGCTCCAGGGCACCCATCACAAAAGCCTTTTCGATGTCCTCAACCGCCTTGTCGCGGATATGGCGTTTCATCTCCTTGAGTTCCTCAGAGCTGGTTGGAACATGGCCGCTGGTTGCCGGCTCATGCACCTCCCGCTCGGCAAGCTCAAGATCAGCCTTGTGGATAATGTCCCCTTCGGCGAGAACGACTGCCCGTTCGATCGTATTTTCCAGTTCACGCACATTTCCGGGGAATGGATATTCTTCGAGAAAGGCAACCGCATCGGGAGCGATACCGCGAATCTGCTTGCCAAGCTCGGAGTTATATTTCTGCAGAAAATGGCGGGTAATCAACTGGATGTCACCTTTGCGCTCCCGCAAGGGGGGCAGATCTATCGGAATGATATTAAGACGGAAGAAGAGGTCCTCGCGAAAGGTGCCCTCAGACACCATAACCTTGAGACTGCGATTGCTTGCCGCCACCAGATGGATGTTGATAGGGATCGGCTGCGTGCCGCCGATCGGAGTTATCATGCGTTCCTGCAGCACCCGCAACAGCTTGGACTGGGTTGAAGGGCTGATATTGGCAACTTCATCAAGAAAAAGCGTGCCGCCGTCCGCAACCCGAAAAAGGCCCATCTTGGTCTGGATCGCCCCGGTAAATGAACCCTTTACATGGCCGAACAGCTCGCTTTCAAGCAGATTTTCGGCCAGGGAACTGCAGTCAAGGGCCACAAAAGGCTGCTCGCGGCGGGAACTGCTGCGGTGGATGGCACGTGCCACCAGTTCCTTGCCGGTTCCACTTTCACCAGTGATCAATACGGTACTGTCGGATGAAGCAACCTGCAGGATGCGACGGTAGACCTTCTGCATCTCGCGGCTTTCACCGACAAAAGCATCGAAACCATGATGGTTCGACATTTCTTTTCTGAGATACATGTCATCAACCAGCACCGCCCGCTGTTCGATGGATTTATCGATTTTTTCCATGATCTGATCTGCTGTGAAAGGCTTGGATATATAGTCGGTGGCGCCGTTTTTCATGGCTTCAACGGCCGTATCAACCGTGGCATAGCCGGTGATCATGATGACCGGAACGTCGGGCTGCAGCCCCTTGACCGCTTTCAGAACCTCAATGCCGTTCATACCCGGCATCTTCAGGTCCGTAATGATGAGATCGTAGTCCTTATCCTGAAGCAGTTCGATGGCGGCATGTCCGCTCCGGCAGGTTTCCACGGCGAAACGCTCGCCATCCAGCGTGCGCTGCAGACCTTCCCTGATTACCGCTTCGTCGTCAACCACCAGAATAGCGATCCTGCCCATCAAACTCACCTTCCTTTTAGATGTCATCCCGCTTTTATAAGACGCATGTATTAGGCGAACAATACCTCGTTCAATAGGTGCAAGTCAATGATATTTACTCAATACAGGTGGAACTTTCTCCCTTTATTCGTTAGTTTACGACGAATATATCATCACCCGGACAGCGTGTGTATAGATTGCGTATACATCTAACGCAGCGCGACTCTTACAGATTTTATTGCATAATATCACAGTATTACAGCATTTTACCCGCTAAAGCTTTGCAATCAGACTGTATCGCAGAGCTATACACACGGATCACCGGCAATACGAGCAAGGCGGCATATATTAAATTATATTCAATATTTTTAGCACATTACATTTTTTTTATGCACTTGGCACAGACAGTGCTTTTAAACAGACAAAGGTCGCATCGCAAAGCGCCCTACTCTCGGCAAGATATGAAAGGAGATCGTCATGAAAACAATTACCGCCACCCTGTTGTCTCTGATCATAAGTGCTGCGCAAGCTTTTGCTTCCAGTGGAGCGGCCGAAGGCGAGGAGCTCAGCCTGTTGGCAATCGGGTTCATCTCCTTCGGAGTATTGATAGTCCTGTTCCAGTTCGTACCGGCTCTGCTGCTGATCGGGGGAATGGTGGCCGGTTTGTTTAAAGCCGGAGAAAAGAAAAATGAAAAAGAGCTGGCCCGTGCCGACAAAGAGGCTTAAGACATCAACCCGAAATGCTTCATTCGGGGCAAGCGGGGGCGAGATTATGCAAGGACTTCTAATTGTTGATGAAGATTTGACCAACCGCAAGCAGATGGCAGATATGTTTATAGAGTCCGGATACAACGTGATAGTCACAAATTCGGTCGCCAACGCCCTGTACGGCATCCTGAAAAAGACCGCCCAGGTCGTGCTACTGGGCACCAGCTTCGATGAACTAAACTCAGCCGACCTGATCCCGCTCCTCAAGCAGTGCAACCGGAAACTGTCAATTATTCTGGTAGCGGCAGACACATCGCTATTGCGCATCAAAAAGCTGAGAACAGAAGGCATATTCTACCATGCATTGAAACCGGTCAACGCCGAGGATCGTGAAGAAATACGCCAGGCGGTGGCATGTGCCTTCAAAAACATGGAAAAATTACAGGATATTAACAAATAAAAATCATCGTTTTTTAATCAAAAATTAGGTAGTACACTAACAGGGAGGATGCCATGAAAACCACAACCGCAAGAAATGCTGTACTGATGTCCATTTGTTCGGCTTCCAGCGCATTTGCCGCCGGCGGCGCCAGAGAAGACAACAGCGGAATATTCGTCTGGATATTCCTGGGGTTCTGCGCCCTGATCGTCGTTGTGCAGGCCATACCGGCGTTGCTGATGCTCTTTGGATTTGCCAAGGGACTCAGCAAGAACAAGGCGGCCGAACCGCAAACGGTAAAATCCAGGTGAGTATAATTCCAGCTTCAGATCAGAGATGCACTCAAGGCGGTGAGGATTGAGGCGACGAAGGCATACAAACAGTATGTTGAGGAGCCGAAGACGAACCGACGAAGAGGGCGCTTTGATATGGAAATGGAATAACTGGCAAGAGGAAGCTTCATAAGTCAGGCAGCAGATTCAATACACTTATTCGAGCACAGTGGAAGCTGTCCGGAGAAAGAGAGAAAACGTGAAAAAGATCCATGCCTGGAAAACCCTACCCCTGGTACTGATGCTGGCGTTGTTGTCCTTCAGCGCAGCCTCGGCAGCAGACACCGCTAACGACAAGTGCCTGTCGTGCCACAGCAACAGGGACATTATCAACAAGTCCAATGAGCGGCTGTATCTGGATCCGGCCAAGTTCGCCGTTACCAGCCACTCCGCCATCGGCTGCAACACATGCCATGACTCGGTGACCGCGAATCATCCCACTGACGGTTTCAAGCCGTCCAAGGCCAACTGCAAGGATTGTCACGCGACGGTTCAAAACGAGTATGCCGCCAGCATCCACGGCAGCAAAGCTTCCTGCAATGACTGTCACAACCCGCACGAGGTCAAGCCTCTGATAGCGGTTTCAGGCAGCGACATCAATGCAAAATGCGCAAAATGCCACAACCTGGGCAAGATCATCAAAAGCCATGACAAGTGGCTGCCGCAGGCCGATCTGCACATCGACGCCCTGCCCTGCGTTACCTGCCATACCAGTTCCAAAAACTACGTGATTACGATGTCCATTCAGAAACGGCAGGTCGGCAACACATCGTTCGGCGATTTCAAGCTGGCCAAATTCAACGAACTGGCCGAACTTAACCCGATCAACGGAGATATCAGCCGACTGATTGACAAAAACGGTGACCGCATCATTTCCCTGAAAGAGTTAAGGGATTTCAACTACGAGGTGCGCAAGAAAGATATGCGGTTGTGGGGCATGATGATGCCCGAAGTGGCTACCCACAGTTTCCAGATCCTGGAAAATCGTTGGGACTGTTCATTCTGCCACGCATCCGGGCCGAAAGCGATGCAGAAGAGCTTCATGGCTTTTCCGGACATAAGCGGAGGTTACACACGACTTGAAGTCGAGAGCGGCGCAGTTCTGGACATCCTGTACGGCACGCCGGATTTTTACATGATGGGTTCTACCCGCAGCACCGCCCTCAATATACTCGGTGCGATGATCATCGCCGGCGGTCTGATGATGCCGATCGGGCACGGTACACTGCGATTCCTGACGAGAAAAAACAGAAAGGAGCACTGAGACCATGAAACAAACTGAATACATCTATCTCACTCCCATGCCGGTCAGGATCTGGCATTGGCTGAACGCCTTCGGAATCGTCACGCTCATAATAACCGGCATCAATATCCGGTTCCCGGACATTCTGAACATCTTCGGAACCTACAAGGCCGCCATCCGGCTCCACAACACCGCCGGTGTGGTTGTATCAATCTCGTACACCCTCTGGCTGATCTATTACCTGTTCATAGCCGGCACTCTGGCCAAGCTGTATATTCCAACGTTTAACGATATCAAAACCGGAATAATCCGCCAGGTATTCTTCTATTTCTTCCAGTATTTCAAAGGAGGCCCCAATCCGCATCACGGAACGCCCGACAACAAGTTCAATCCAATGCAGAAAGCCGCCTATCTTGTGATAATGCTCGTACTTTTACCGCTGGTAATCTTCTCCGGAGCACTGCTGATGTATGTTGCCCCGCTGAGGGAGGTCATCCTGGTGGTTGGCGGCATCAAGACCCTGGTAGGCGCACACTTCCTGATCGCCTGCTGTTTCTGCGCCTTCCTCTTCGTACACATCTACCTGGCAACCCTCGGGCACACCCCGCTGGCCTACTTCAAGCCGATGTGGGACGGCTGGGAAAAAGTTGAACACGCGCATGCTGACCCACATGGTGATTCTCACGGGACTGTTCATGATGAAGCGTCAGATAGAAACCGGGTGGCGGGAAGTCCTGCAACCATGAAAACGGTATAAATTATCCGATTCCAAATACACTGAATATTTAATACAGGGGGGATTCCATGCGTCGTAGTTTTGTGATTACCATAACCACGCTGATTCTTATATGGACGAGTTGCCTGGTTGCCGGGGCGGTTGCGATCAAAGACATAACCTTCACAACAAAAGGCGCCGGAAAAGTGCTGTTCAGCCACAAGGAACATCTCAAGCAGAGCGGCATGACCAACGAATGCACCGCCTGCCATGACAGCATCTATGCCATCAAGAAAAAGGTCCGCTACACAATGGCTGACATGGAGAAAGGCAAATCATGCGGCGCCTGCCACATCGGTAAAAAAGCATTTGCTCTTAAGGAATGTGTCCGCTGCCACCACGTCAAGGAGATCACCTACACCGTCAAGGCTACCGGACCAACGCATTTCAGTCATAAAAAGCACCTTTCCTCGACGCCCGACTGCAATTCCTGCCACCCGGCTCTGTTTGTCGCCGGCCCCAACAAAAGGGTCACGATGGCCGAAATGTATAAGGGCAAATCCTGCGGCGCCTGCCATGACAGCAAAAAGGCTTTCAGCATCAGGAACTGCTCCAGCTGTCATCCGGTAAAAGATCTGAAATTTGCAACCAGCGGTGCCGGCATAGTGGGATTCAGCCACGCAAAGCATGCCGAGGGCAACTCCTGCGACAAATGCCATACCAGGCTGTACGCCACCACCCGCAGCAAGTCCAGGGTCAGCATGGCTCAAATGTATAAAGGCAAGTCCTGTGGCGCATGTCATGACGGAAAGAATGCCTTTGACATAAAAAAATGCGGCAGCTGTCATTCGACAACAGATCAGAAATACATCATCAAGGGCGCCGGTAATGTGCAGTTCAAGCACTCCTCGCACACCGGGCTCTACGGCTGCGACAAATGCCATCCCAAACTGTATCCCACCGGTCAAAGCAAGTCCAAAGTCAGCATGAAAGCCATGGAAAAAGGCAAATCCTGCGGGGCATGCCATAACGGAAAAGCAGCTTTTACAGTTGCGGAAAACTGCGCCACCTGTCACAAGACTGAGTAATAAATTTGCAATCTGATTGCAGTCAGACCTCCGAGGTCATGAAAACCTCGGAGGTCTGGTTTTTAGATGTGGATTTGAATAAGCGACAGGAGTAGCAAACATGTTTAAAAGTCTCGCAGGCCGGGCACTGGTCCCGGTAGGAATAGCGGTCACCGGATTTGTTGTGGTCTGTTTTCTGCTGCTGTACTCGGCCATTAAAAATATTGTTGACCGGGACAGCGTAATGAATGCCACAAATCTGGCCGACACGGTTCTCAAATCAACCCGCTATGCCATGCTCAAGAATGATAATGAGATACTTACTACGATCATCCAAAACGTAGGTCAGCAGAAGGGTGTCGAGCACATCCGGATCTTCAACAAGAAAGGAATTGTCAACATCTCGACCCGTGCGGATGAGCTGAACCATCAGGTTGACAAGTCCGACGAGGGCTGCATTATCTGCCACGCCGGAAAGGTTCCGTCATCAAAGCTGGGAAAGATGGAGCAGGTACGAACTTTCAAAAACGGGCAGGGCAAAGAGATCATTTCAATCACTACACCGATCTATAACGAACCGGAATGTTCAAATGCCGCCTGCCACGTTCATCCGGCGGGACAAACGGTTTTGGGGACCCTGGATATAGGGCTCTCCAGAGAAACGCTGCTTCATTCGCTGGCATCCATCAGAAACCAGATGATCGTCTTCACGGTGATGATCCTGTTTCTTACCGTTGGAGGCGTCACGGCGCTGCTGCTGAGAAGCGTCTTCCAGCCGCTCCAGAGGCTCAGCAAGCTGGCGCTGCAGGCCGAAAATGAAGATCTGCCGGCAACCATTCAGACCCGTTTTCCGCGCGAACTTGACAGGATAGTCCAATCTCTCTATAACCTCAGCCTGAAACTGCGTTCAGCTCGAAGTAACACTGACACATCTGTCCGCAACAACGAACCTAAAAAATGAGTTTCCCGGCATAAACGGCAGCAGGCGGAAAATACCTATCAAACAATACATGGCAGAAACAACTGACAACCAGCCAACGACCGGCAAAGCTCCGGACCAGAACCAGCGCGAAGTTCTGCTAAAGCAGATCGGCGCGGACATCGACCGCCTGGTAACTTTCTCCAACCGCGGTCTGTGGGCGCTTTCGCTGTTCATGCTGGTCAGTATGCTGGCCTGGAGCGGCTTCCCCCTGCTTCCGCTTCCCGACACGGTAACCGCCTCACTCGGAGACCCGCCTCCGCCCCATATCATCAGCCTGGTACTGCTTCTCTATACATTTTCGGCCATCATTCTCAGCCTGTCACGCATGATGGCGGGGATCGAGCATAAAAGCAGTTTTTGCCACGTCGGCTACCTGACCGGCTTTTTCCTGTTCTATCATTTCGCCAAAGCACTGGACGACAACTACTGGGCGGTTTTCGGAGCCGGCATAACCATCCTCAGCGTCGAAAGCTACCGGATCTGGAGCTACTGCAAAGAAACATTGGCGCGCAAACACGAGCAGCTGGAATATGTAAAAAAAAATGGACACATGCCGATGGAGGAATAATCCGCAACCCCGCAACATTTGACCAATTGATGCAATACTGCCAGCCACTCCATCTGTTTTCCCTCAAATCTCCTTGACAAAACCCGTGTCGATTATTACCTTTACGAGTGTTAGCACTCAAAGGTGACGAGTGCTATTTTTTCGGGGTCATGCCATGGATGTGGAACTTTCTGAACGTAGCAGACAGATACTGGAAGCGATCGTAGAAGACTACATTGCAACCGCCGAACCGGTCGGCAGCAGCGCCGTCGCGCGCCGTCACGCCCTGACGCTGTCATCAGCCACCGTACGAAATGTAATGGCCAATCTGGAAGAGTTGGGACTGCTGACTTCGCCGCACACCTCTGCCGGCAGAATTCCGACTGAAAAGGCCTATCGGTTTTATGTAGATTCGCTGGTTGCCCTTCGCCAGGTCAGCCGCGACGAAAAACGACATATAATCAGCCACTGCCGCCAGGCCGGCTCAGGTCTATCCGGCATCCTGAAAGAAACCAGCCGTACGTTGTCCCAGCTTTCAAACTACATGGGGATCGTGGTGGCTCCCAGCTTTACATCGGACGTCTTCCGCCACATAGAATTCCTCCGCCTTGGCCAGCGCAAAATTCTGGCCATTCTGGTATCCAGTAAGGGAGCCGTCCAAAACCGGCTGATAGAAACCGCGGAGGATCATGAACCGGAAGAGCTGGTCAGGATGGGCAACTATCTGAACGAAATGATGCAGGGCCTGACAATCACCCAGGCACGGGAACGCATCCTGGAAGAGATGAAGAACGAAAAAACGCAGTACGACCAGCTCATGTCCCGCGCTCTCCGTATCAGTGAGCAGGCTGTCACGGTTGAAGGCGACGAGATCTTTGTCGAGGGGCAGGCACGCATCCTGGATCAACCCGAGTTCAGCGACGCGGCCAGAATGAAGGAGATTTACGAAGCGTTCGAGCAGAAGGGGATCATGCTGCAGTTACTGTCACGCTGCATGACTGCCGATGGTGTCCAGATCTACATCGGATCGGAAACATCACTCAGCCGGTCGGCCGGCATCAGCCTGGTCACCTCCCGTTTCGTCACCAGCAGCAACACCGTCGGAATGCTGGGGGTTATCGGCCCGACCCGCATGGGCTACTCCAGCGTCATACCGATCGTGGATTACACAGCCAGAATGGTCAGCCGCATGCTAAGCGAATTATAATTGTCAGCAAATACACACCAAAGGACAACGCGAATTATGGAAACAAAAGATAACGAAAACATCTTTCCCGATGAAGCAGCTCCGGAACTTGAAAAAATCACCGCCGAGTCTACCCCCGATGCCCCCCTGACACTGGAGGAGCAGCTGCTTGCCAAAGAGAAAGAGGCCCGCGAGAACTGGGACCGCTTCGTACGTGAGCGGGCCGACCTGGAGAACTATCGCAAACGTGTCAATCGTGAAAAAGAAGAGCTGCTGAACTATGGCAACAAGGCTCTGATCGAAGAGATCCTGCCGATAATTGACAGCCTGGAACGGGCTCTGGCACATGCCTCGGAAGACGGCCTGGGGGCACTCGTCGAAGGAATCCGTATGACGCACGGCATGTTGCTGGCGGCACTGAAGAAATTTAACGTAACACAGATAGAGGCCGTCGGGACGCCCTTCGACTCGGCCTTTCACCAGGCCATGGCCCAGGTGCCGAGCGACGAGCATGCCCCCAACACCGTCGTCGAAGAGTATCAGAAGGGCTACATGCTCAAGGAACGTCTGCTGCGCCCGGCCATGGTGACCGTGGCAACACCGGCAAAATAAATTTTCCGGGGACCTTGTTTTTTAAAGATCAGATGAATATCTTAAGCATATAGGAATTTCAAAGGAGGATTAAACCGTCATGAGTAAAGTTATCGGAATCGATTTGGGAACAACCAACTCCTGCGTATCAATCATGGAGGGTGGTGAACCCATTGTTATCGCAAACTCCGAGGGAAGCCGTACGACCCCCTCAATGGTGGCCATCTCTGACAGCGGCGAGCGCCTGGTCGGTCAACAGGCCAAACGTCAGGCCGTCACCAACCCGGAAAACACCCTGTACGCCATCAAACGCCTGATCGG
>JACMKN010000280.1 GCA_014380135.1 Deltaproteobacteria bacterium | reverse complement strand
GTGTCCGAGTGCCAGAGAAGCATCAGAAAAATCGGGCGCAATGGCCAGTGCTTTTCTGAACTGGAAGGCCGCTGCGCGCGTCTTACCCAGCCGCAACATATCGATACCCAAAGTATAAAGCTCCCTGGCTATCTCCATTCCAACCGCTGTGCCAGCTGTGCTTGTCATGATTGCATCACTATGAAACGCATCTATTTGCTCCGCTTCTCGGGCCGCTCAATCTCGAACTTGTCCAGCCGGTACTGCAGTGTCTTGTAGCTCATCCCCAACAGCGGCGCAGCCTTGCCGATAACCCAATCGGCACGCTCCATGGCCTTGATGATCAGACCTTTTTCCAGCTCATCGAAGGCGATCCCTTCGGGCGGCAGGTCAAAGGGTATCCCGCCGGCCAGCAATCCGACCGCGGTGATTTCAGCCGGCAGGTCATCCGGTTCGATATAGTTGCTCTCGGCCATCAGTACCGAGCGCTCGATGACCGACTCCAGCTGACGCACGTTGCCGGGCCAACTGTAGTTCATCAGCAGCTTGAGGGTTGACTTCGAGATGCCGTCCACCTGTATGCCGGCCGCCTTGCTGTATTTCTCCAGGAAGAACTCCGCCAGGGTTTTGACGTCGCTGCCCCGCTCCCGCAGCGGCGGCAGGTTGATGCGGATCACATTCAGCCGGTAGAAGAGGTCTTCGCGAAAGGTACCCTTCTTGATCTCCTGCTCCAGCTCCTTGTTGGTGGCGGAGACGATGCGCACATCCAGCGGGATGTTGACCTTGCCCCCCACCCGGCGGATCTCCTTTTCCTGAATCGCGCGCAACAGCTTGGCCTGCATGGCAACATTCATCTCGCCGATCTCGTCCAGAAAGACCGTGCCCCCGTCCGAAGCCTCGAAGATGCCCATTTCTCTGGCATTGGCCCCGGTAAAGCTCCCCTTCTCATGGCCGAACAGCTCGCTTTCGATCAAGGTATCCGGTATGGCGGCACAGTTGATAGCCATGAAAGGCTTGTCGAGGCGCGGGCTCCCTTCGTGGATGGCCCTGGCGATCAGCTCCTTGCCGGTACCCGATTCGCCCACGATCAGGACGGTTGAGTTGGATGGGGCTATCTTGGCGACCACCCGGAAGACCTCTTTCATCTTGGGGTGTTCACCCTGCATATTGGGAATGGTCTTGATCGAATCGATCCGTTTCTGCAGGACCCGGTTTTCACGTACCAGACTGATGCGCTCGAAGGCGCGCCGCAGCGTCAGCAGCAGATTGTCCCGCTCCAGAGGCTTTTCCAGATAATCAAAAGCCCCCTTTCGCATGGCTTCCACCGCCGAATCGACCGAACCATGGGCGGTCATCATGATGATGCACTGCTGCGGGTCGTCGGCCAGCACCGACTCCAAAAGCTCCATGCCCCCCTGTCCCTGCATCTTCAGGTCGGTCATGATCAGCTCGAACTCGCGCTTTTCCAGCTGCGCCAGCGCTTCCCGCACGCCGGGCACATCGATCACATCATAGCCCTCTTTCTTGAGGATCAGGTTGAGGATATCCCGCTGCCCCTTTTCATCGTCAACAATCAGTATGCTGCCCTGTATGGTCGCCACGATCAGGCCCCCTGTTCCGTAATTTGATTTTCGACGTCCGGCTGAAGCGGCAACGAAACGGTAAAAACAGTCCCCTGTCCCGGCCTGCTTTCTACCTGAATCTCGCCGCCATGCTCCTTGATGATCCGTTCGGTGATGGCCAGACCCAGACCGATGCCGACTTCCTTGGTTGTAAAATAGGGCTGGAATATCTTGCCGATGTCATCGGGACTGATGCCGCAGCCCTGGTCTGCAAAGGCCAGCTTAACCCTGTCCTGCTCCAAAGATGCCCCCAGGGTTATCGTGCCGCCGTCCGGCATGGCCTGAGCGGCGTTGCTGATAAAATTCAGAATGCAGTTGCGCAGCAGCTCCTGATCAACCCACAATAGCGGCAGATCTTCCGGGATCCGCTGATCGACCGTGATGCGCTGTTCGGTCAGACGGGCTTGCAGCACCGGCAGCACCTTGCCCAGAAGATCCGCATAAGGAACCAGAGTACGACGCAGTTTGAGCGGTCGGCCATAGTTCATGAAGTTGATCACCATGTAGTTGGCCCGGCGCACCTCTTCCTTGATCTTGTCGGTCAGTTCCTCAAGTTCGGAGCACTTTTCACCACAGGTCGGCAGTATCTCGGCCTTCAGGTGATCGATGGCCAGGCTGATATAATTGAGCGGATTACGGATCTCGTGGGCGATGCCGGATGCCAGCTGGCCGACCCGCGAGAGGTGTTCGGCCTCATAGAGACGCTTTTCAAGTTCTTCCCGTTCCCGCAGTTTTTCGACCATCTTGTTGAAGCCGTCAGCCATTTCGCCAATTTCGTCTTTGCTTTCAACCGGAATCGTCACCGACAGATCTCCGGCCGAAACCCGCTTGAAATGATCCACCAGGTTCTGGATCGGAGTGGTATAGCGACGGGCCAGAAAGATCGTCAGGGCAATGCCGACCGTGAAAACCATGCCAGTTGCGAACAAACGATGAATAAAATTGGCATGTTGGATGTCCTGAATGTTGTCCAGCAACATGTTGATCTGGACATAACCCAACTGTTCATCGCCGACGATAACCGGGACAACCACCTCGTATGGTTTCTGTGAAAGCATCGAGCCGCCCGGCGGACGCTGGACCGCGCGAATGCCTTTCTCCAGTTTTTTAAGTTCCCGCTTTTTACCGATCTTTTCGGGATCGGACGAATCGATGATCTCACCCTCGATGTTGATGATATTGATCTCGTTGATTCCCTTTCCACGAGCCTTTATCAGATAATCGGTCAGCCGGGAAGTTTCGGTCTCGGAGGTAAGATCCTCGATACTCATCTGGATCGCCTTGGATATTTCCTGTGAACTATCCTGGATTTCGCGCACCAGGTCGTTCTGGGCATACTGGTTGAGACTGAAGAGTGTCAGCAATGCCAGTACCAGCAGGGAAATCATGATGATGATCAGCTTGGCATTAAGCTTCATGGGGACCTTTGCGCGGGAGGGACGATACGATCAAAAGCGGCCACCCCCATCCCATACTCATTATCAAGAACGGGACGGGGTGGCAATGAGTTGACTTGAATGTTATTCCACCATCTCTCCAATCAGGTCATAATCCGAGGAGTCGGTGATCTTGAGGGTGACAATATCCCCGATGTCGGCGGTTCCGGAGGTTATATAAACCTGGCCGTCAATATCAGGAGCCTGACGGGATGAGCGCCCCTTCAGCAGCAGTTCGGTCTCCTCGCTGTAGCCTTCCACGATAACCTGCTCGGTAGTTCCGATCAGGGTCCGGTTGTGGCGGAAGGAAAGACGAGCCTGGGAACGCATCAGCTTGCGGTAGCGCTCGCGCTTGACCCTTTCCGTGATCTGCTCCGCCATCTCGGCCGCCGGCGTCCCCTCTTCCTTCGAATAGCAGAACACCCCCAGGCGATCGAATTGGGTCTGCTCGACAAAGTGCGTCAGCTTGGTAAAATCCTCCAGCGTCTCGCCCGGGAAGCCGACGATCAGCGAGGTGCGCAGCGCAATTCCGGGAATCTCACTGCGCAGCTTGGCAATCAGATCGCGGATCTGCTGTTCGGAACTGCGCCGTTTCATCGCTTTCAGCACCGGATCGGAGATGTGCTGAATCGGGATATCCAGATATTTACAGACCTTGGGCTCGTCACGGATCAGCTCTATCAGGCTGTCGGTGATGCCATCGGGATAAGCGTACAACAGGCGTATCCACTTGATGCCGTCGATGGCGGCCAGGCGACGGACAAGCTTTTCCAGCGTCGTGCCATCGCTCATGTCGCTGCCGTAACGGGTGATGTCCTGGGAGATGACGTTGATCTCCTTGACTCCCCGGCCGGCCAGCATTTCCGCTTCGGCCACCAGCGCCTCCAACGGGCGCGAACGGTAGGCGCCGCGCAGCTGGGGGATGATACAGTAGGAACAGCAGTTGGAGCAGCCTTCGCCGATCTTGAGGTAGGAATACCAGGCCGGGGACGAATTCAGGCGCGGCAGTGTTTCATCATAGATAAAATCCGGGTCCCCGACATAATGCAGCTGGACGTCACTGCCGCTCTTCTCGGCCAGTATCTCGGCGATGCG
>JACMKN010000279.1 GCA_014380135.1 Deltaproteobacteria bacterium | reverse complement strand
GTCATGAATAAATTCGTCGGGAGAATCTTCGCGCATCTTGATTTCCTGCAGAATCACCTTGCGTTCACGTTCGAGTTCATCGGCAGGAAAAGTGGATTGCAGAAATATGTCGGCCAGCAGGTCGGCCGCACGGGGCAGGAACTTTGCCAGAACCTTGGCGTAATAGCAGACATATTCATGGCCGGTGAAGGCGTTCAGAATACCACCCATGGAGTCGATCTCACGGGATATCTGATGGGCCGTGCGCCGCTCTGTGCCCTTAAAAAGCATGTGCTCGATAAAATGGGCGACACCGTTATGTTCGGGAGCTTCGTGGCGGGTGCCGTTGGCTACCCAGATACCGGTAGTGACGGTGTGCATATGTTTGACACGCTGAGTCACGACCCGCACACCATTTTTTAAAGTAGTTGTAATTATCATGGTTGTAATCATACCCGCATTTTTTGAGTCTTCAACCGGCAACCGGTTTTTTTATTCACATAATCGAAGTAAATCGGTAATAGTAAAAAAAGTTTCATTCCAACGGGAGCATTTGCATGGGCACGGCTACAAGACGGTACATGGAAAAGATCATAAAATCCGGCGCACTTTTGGCGTCGGCGCTGATCTTTGTCTGTGCCGGCCCGGCTGCTGCCCAATCTGTGGAAATGGATCTGAGCCCGCCGGCCGCCATCGTTATCGGCGGCGACCGCGACTACCCACCCTACGAGTTCCTGGATAAAGACGGTAAACCGGCCGGCTATAATGTGGATCTGACCAAGGCCATTGCCGATGTGATGGGGATGCAGGTCGAGTTCCGTTTCGGCGGCTGGTCTGAGATGCGCTCAGCCTTGATGAACGGCTCCGTGGATGTACTGCAGGGCATATCCTATTCGGATGATCGCACCAAAACAGTCTCCTTTTCTCCGCCCCACACGATCATCAACCACGCCATCTTCGCCCGCAGGGACAGCTTGCCGGTCGCTTCACTGGAAGATTTGCGCGGCAAGGAGATCGTCGTTTTCCGGGACGGGATCATGCACGATTATCTTGTGTCGCTGGGCTTCAACCAAAACCTGGTCATGACCGACACGCCGGCCGATGCACTGCGACTGCTGGCTTCCGGCCGGCATGATTATGCCGTGCTGGCCATGCTGCCCGGCATGTACATCATCCGCGAACACAAGCTCTCCAACCTGGTGCCGGTCGCCAAGAGCATCTCGACCCAGCGTTACTGCTACGGCGTCAAAAAGGGGAACGAGGAGCTGCTGGCGCGCTTCAACGAGGGCTTGGCTATTCTCAAAAAGACCGGTCGTTATCAGGAAATTTACGACCGCTGGCTGGGAGTGCTCGGTCCGCCCAAGGTGGCCTGGGAAAAGGTGCTCTGGTATGGCGGCCTGGTGCTGGTCCCGCTGCTGACCATTCTGGCCGGGACCGTGATCTGGTCGCGCACGCTGCAGAAACGGGTGACCCAGCGCACCGCAGAGCTGGCGCTGGAAGTGACCGAGCGTAAACGTGCCCTGGAGGAGTTGCGCCGCCACCAGGACAAACTGATCCAGGCCGACAAGATGGCCTCCCTGGGAATTCTGGTGGCGGGGGTGGCGCACGAGATCAACAACCCCAACGGCCTGATTCTGCTCAACATGCCGATCCTGCGGGAAGTCTACCGGGATGCGGAAGAGGTGCTGGAGGCCCGCTACCAGGAACAGGGCGATTTTACACTGGGCGGCCTGCCCTACTCCCGCATGCGTAACGAAGTTCCCTGTCTGCTGGAGGAAATGCAGGAGGGAGCCAACCGTATCAAGCGGATTGTGGAGGAACTGAAGGACTTTGCCCGTCAGGATGTTTCAGCGGCAACCGAGCCGGTAGATTTCAATGCGGCCGTACGGACCGCCGTGCGTCTGGTGGATTCTTCGATCCGCTCGGCCACCAATCGCTTTGAGGCAGATTACGCCTCCAATCTGCCGACCATTACCGGCAACGCCCAGCGGATTGAACAGGTGGTAGTCAACCTGATACTGAACGCCTGCCAGTCGCTGCCCGACCCGGAGCGCCGGATAGCTCTGACAACCGCTTACGACCGGACAACCGATTGTGTGGTACTGGAGCTGACCGATCAAGGGGTCGGGATCGCACCGGAGCATATTCAGCATCTGACCGATCCGTTTTTTACCACAAAACGTGAGAGCGGCGGCACCGGTCTGGGGCTTTCGGTGTCGGCCAGCATCGTCAAGGAGCACGACGGTTCCCTGGAATTTGATTCCAATCCCGGCACCGGCACAAGCGTGACCCTGAAACTGCCCTGCAGCAGGAGGATATGACCCATGAATTCTTCCCTTTATCCCCACTTCGGCGTTCTGCTGGTGGATGACGAACCGGCCTGGCTCCGTTCCCTGAGCCTGACCCTGGAGCGCTCGGCCGGGATCGCCAATATCCTGACCTGTCAGGACAGCCGCCTAGTGCTGGGCCTGCTTGATGAAAATGAAATCGGCCTGGTGCTGCTGGACCTGACCATGCCGCACCTGACCGGCGACGAACTGCTCCGCATGATCGCCGAGCGTCATCCGGAGACCGCGGTGATCATCATCAGCGGCATGAATCAGATCGAGAGCGCCGTCAACTGCATGAAACTGGGGGCCTTCGATTACTTCGTCAAGACCGTCGAGGAGGATCGTCTGGTCAGTGGCGTGTTGCGCGCCATCCGCATGCTGGAACTGGAGCGTCAGAATCGCGAGATGTCCAGCAGGATGCTGTCGGGTGAGCTGAAATACCCGCAAGCCTTTTCCGGCATCGTGACCAGCGACCGTGCCATGCACGCCATCTTCTCCTATATCGAGGCGGTGGCAATGAGTTCGGAACCGCTGCTGATCATCGGTGAGAGCGGTGTCGGCAAGGAGTTGATCGCCAAGGCGGCCCACACCCTGAGCGGCTGCAGCGGACAGCTGGTGGCGGTGAATGTGGCCGGGTTGGATGACAACGTCTTTGCCGACACCCTTTTCGGGCACATGCGCGGGGCCTTCACCGGCGCCGATCAGGCACGACGCGGCATGATCGAGGAAGCCGCCGACGGCACCCTCTTTCTGGATGAGATCGGCGATCTGAGCATACCGTCCCAGGTCAAGCTGCTGCGGCTTCTGCAGGAGGGAGAATACTTCCCGCTGGGGAGTGACCGTCCCAAAAGACTCAAGGCGCGCGTGATTGTGGCCACGCACCAGGATCTGGCACTGAAGCAGGCGGCCGGAACCTTCCGGCGCGACCTGTACTACCGCCTCTGTATTCATCTGGTTCAGGTGCCGCCGCTTCGTGAACGCAAGGGAGATCTTCCGCTGCTGCTGGATCATTTTCTGGAAGAAGCGGCCAGGGCGCTGGGAAAGAAGAAGCCGACCCCTCCCAGGGAACTGGCGGACCTTCTGGCAACCTATACCTTTCCCGGAAACATCCGCGAATTGAAGGCCATGATCTATAATGCCGTCAGCATTCACCGGGATCGGGTACTATCGATGGAAGCCTTTCTCAAAACGATCGGAAAGCCGCTGGAAAAAACTTCCAATTCAGACACTAAAAGCCCGGAACGCAATCTGTATTCCGGGCTGGAGAGGTTACCGACCTTTGGCGAAGCGGCCGAACTGCTGGTCGAAGAGGCCATCAGCCGCGCCAACGGCAATCAGACCATCGCCGCCCGACTGCTGGGAATATCGCAACCGGCACTCAGCAAACGCCTGAAGCTGTCAAGGAACGGTCAAGACTCCGCCCTGACCTGATCTCTGCGGAAAAACAACGCTTTAATTCACAGCAGCTACCCCCCTCCAGACCAACGGGTATAACCGCAGTTATAACTATAACCGCGGTTATGACCTTCCAAGCATCCGATATCCCGATACAATTTCCGGTACATGCCGTCCGGGCACAAACTTCAGTTATACCCCTTCAACGATCAACAGCAGTCATAATCCAGTATTTGATCAATAATAACAGACCGTTGCAAATTGTATACGCAGTTGGCACTGCTGTTGCTGATATATCGTTCTAAATCAGCCGCAAATCTCAAAAAGGAGCCAAACCATGAACGGGAAAAAGTTTTACCAGCATCTGTACTTTCAGGTATTGACAGCCATCAGCATCGGAATTTGCCTTGGACACTTTTACCCGGAAACCGGTGCGGCCATGAAACCCCTGGGTGATGGCTTCATCAAACTGATCAAGATGATCATCGCACCGGTTATCTTCTGCACTGTCGTGATCGGCATCGCCGGCATGGAGGACATGAAGAAGGTCGGACGGGTCGGCGCCAAGGCACTGCTCTACTTTGAAATCGTCTCGACACTGGCCCTGGCGATCGGCCTGCTGGTGGTCAGCATCATCCAGCCGGGGGTCGGCATGAACGCCGATGTCAGCAAACTGGACACCAAGGCGCTGGCAACCTACACCGCCCAGGCCAAGTCCCACAGCATGGTGGATTTTGCGATGAACATCATCCCTTCCAGCGTGGTGGACGCCTTTGCCAAGGGCGATATCCTGCAGGTGCTGCTCTTCGCGATGCTGTTCGGCTTTGCTCTTTCCATGCTCGGCAAGCGCGGCAAGGTGGTCTACAAGTTTATCGACGATGTGTCGCACGTCCTGTTCGGTATCGTGGGCATCATCATGAAGCTGGCTCCCATCGGGGCTTTCGGTGCCATGGCCTTTACCATCGGCAAATTCGGACTCGGCTCGCTGACCAAGCTGGGCCTGCTGATGGGCAGCTTCTACCTGACCTGCCTGCTGTTCGTGTTCATCGTGCTGGGTGGTATCGCAAAGCTGTGCGGCTTCAGCATTTTCAAGTTCATCAAATACATCAAGGAAGAGCTGCTGATCGTGCTGGGCACATCCTCTTCCGAGTCGGTCCTGCCGCGCATGATGGCCAAAATGGAAAACCTGGGCTGCACCAAATCGGTGGTGGGCCTGGTAATACCCACCGGCTATTCCTTCAATCTGGACGGCACCTCCATCTATCTGACCATGGCGGCGGTTTTCGTGGCCCAGGCCACCAATACACCTCTGACCTGGACACAAACCTTCACGATCCTGGGTGTTCTTCTGCTCACCTCAAAAGGAGCCGCCGGCGTTACCGGCAGCGGCTTCATCACCCTGGCGGCCACCTTTGCCGCCATCCCCACCATTCCGGTGGCCGGTCTGGCGCTGATCCTGGGGATCGACCGCTTCATGTCCGAGGCCCGCGCCCTGACCAACCTGGTCGGCAACGGCGTGGCCACCGTAGTCATCTCCCGCTGGGAAAACGAACTGGACATGACCAGGATGGCGCTGGTGCTGAATAACGAAACTGATCTGGAAGCGGAGGAACCTGAATTCGTACTGGATGCGGAACCGTTTGCCGCCGATTAGAGCTTGCGCAGAAACTTCACTTTGAATGGAAAGGATTTATGTCAAACATCAAGGATAATCCGCGATACAACGTTATTTCACTGAGGGTCAGCGATCAGGAAAAAGCCGTCATAAACGAGGTGTCGCGACTCACCCGCAAAAGCGTTTCACAGGTCATGCTTGAAGCGATCAGGTCCTACTCCCGTGACGTCAGCCTGTTTTCTGCTGAAAGCAGGTATCCGGCCTGACAGACCGGCATTAACAAATTTCTGGACGAGCACATACTGCCATTTGTGCTCCTTTCGAACCGGGAGAGAAATCTCCCGGTTTTTCTTAATGCAATCCAATTGTGGGCTAAGATGGGATCTGATTCACATCAATCATCATCCAGCATGCGATGCTTGGGCTTTTCCACGTCCTCAAACTGCCCCTTTTTGACGGCCCAGATGAACACCAGCCAGCAGGCCGCACCCAGGC
>JACMKN010000278.1 GCA_014380135.1 Deltaproteobacteria bacterium | reverse complement strand
TGCGATGCAGGAAACCGAAGGGATGATCGTGGCGACCGAGAGCCGCATCAACGACTACAAAAAGATCGGCGGCAACACCGAAAAGCTGGAAAAGGAGCTGTTCGCGCTGCGCAACCGTTTCCATTCGCTCTTTCACAACGTAAATGTCGAAGCGGTCAAAATGGAATCGGCCCGCATTCAGGCCGAATTGAAAAAAATCCGAAGCGTGCTGGAGGCCTGGGATGAAACCGGCCGGAAACGAAAGCTGGCCGGAGCGGCCGCCGTGTCAGCCATGCTGCTGATGGCGCTTCTGGCCCATCTTTTGAGGAAAACCTTTGACTAGAATCGTCCCGACAGCATTGTTATTGGCGATACTGCTGTGTCCCTGTTTTGCGATGGCCCACAGCGAAGAATCGGCTGCAACAGCAGCGATCGCTGTCGATGAGCGGCTGGGCTCGAAACTCCCGCCAAACCTGGTTTTCCGCGACGAGAACGGTCTGCAGGTACGTCTGGCCGATCTTGTCAACGGTCCGACGATCATCCTGCCGGTTTATTACAGTTGCACCAACGTCTGCTACAACCTGCAATGGAGTCTGGCCCGCAGCTTGCCGCAGATCAAAAGCAGACCGGGAGTGGACTACCGGGTCATCTCGATCAGTTTCGATGAGAACGAAACCCCGCAGCTGGCGTCCAAATTCAAACGGGTCTATCTGACGGCCATGAAGGCGCCCTTCCCGGAGAACGGCTGGCGCTTTTTGACCGGAGATGCGGCCAACATCCGTCAGCTGACCGAAGCGGCCGGTTACAGCTTCCAGCGCCGCGGTCAGGATTTCATCCACCCGGTGGCAAGCCTGATAGTATCCGCCGACGGCACGATCGTTCGCTACCTGTACGGCACGACCTTCCTCCCCAAGGATCTGGCCCTGGCTCTGATCGAAGCACGGGACGGGACCTCGGGCGCCACCATCCGCAAGATGGTCGAGTACTGTTTCAGCTTCGATCCGGAACGAAAGACCTATGTCTTCAATCTGCTGCGGGTCAGCGCCACGGTGGTGATCCTCTGCAGCGGGGGCTTCCTGGCTTTTCTGGTCTGGGGAGGAAAACGGCGGGGAATAAAGTAGTAAATGCGGAAATTGCTTTTCTCTTCAGGAGTTTTGATGTCCCACATACAACAACCACAAACCAGCTTCTGGAATGATACCGGAAAAACCGGCATCACATCCTGGATATTCTCCACCGATCACAAGCGTATCGGCCTGCTCTACTTCTATTCCACCTTCGGCTTCTTCCTGGTGGGGGTGCTGCTGGGACTGCTGCTACGCATCGAACTGATGGCGCCGGGGCGCACCATCATGGGTCCCCAGACCTACAATGCGCTATTCACCGTGCATGGCGTCGTGATGATCTTCCTCTTCATCATCCCCGGTTTTCAGGGCTCCTTCGGCAACCTGGTCATGCCGATCCAGATCGGCGCCCGGGACGTGTCCTTCCCGCGCCTGAACCTGTTCTCCTGGTGGATCTACATGATCGGCGCCGTGGTTATCCTCACCTCGCTCTTCACCGGCGGCGGCCCGCCCGACACCGGCTGGACCTTCTACGTCCCCTTCAGCTCCCGCACCGGCACCAACGTCTCCCTGGCGGTGTTGGGCGTCTTCATCATCGGCTTCTCGTCGATCCTGACCGGACTCAACTTCGTCACCACCATCCACCGCCTGCGAGCCGAGGGAATGAGCTGGGGCCGGCTGCCGCTTTTTGTCTGGTCACTGTATGCCACCGCCTGGGTGCAGATCCTGGCCACGCCGATCCTGGCTATCACGCTGGTGCTGGTGGCGGCCGAGCGGCTGCTGGGTACCGGCCTGTTTGACCCGGCCACGGGGGGCGACCCGCTCATGTACCAGCACCTGTTCTGGATCTACTCCCATCCGGCGGTCTACATCATGATCCTGCCGGCCATGGGGGTCATATCGGACATCATCCCGGTCTTTTCCCGCAAACCGATCTTCGGCTACAAGATGATCGCCTTCTCCAGCATCGCGATTGCCGCGGCCGGCTCCCTGGTCTGGGGGCACCACATGTATACCAGCGGCATGAGCGACACGGCGATCCTGGTCTTTTCATTCCTGACCTTCATCGTCGCAATCCCCTCGGCCATCAAGGTCTTCAACTGGGTCTCGACCCTCTACCGCGGTTCGATCTCGCTGGAGGCGCCCATGCTGTTCGCGCTGACCTTCATCCTGCTATTTTCCATCGGCGGCCTGAGCGGCCTGATCCTGGGGGCGGCCGCCACCGACATCCATGTCCACGACACCCACTTCGTGGTGGGGCATTTCCACTACGTGATCTTCGGCGGCTCCGGTTTTGCCTTCTTTGCCGCCATGCACTACTGGCTCCCCAAGTTCTATGGCCGCCGCTATGCCGAGAAACCGGCCATTCTGGCCTGGGCACTGATGTTCACCGGTTTCAACATCACCTATTTTACCATGCAGCTGCTGGGCATGCAGGGCATGCCGCGACGCTATTACGACTACCTGCCGGAATTCGCCACCCTCAATCTGGTGTCCACGGTCGGCAGCTGGATTCTGGCCGGCGGACTGCTGATCATGCTGATCAACCTGTTCCGCGGCCTGTGGTGGGGGCCACCATTCGAGGGCAACCCCTGGGGAGGGGCCACGCTGGAGTGGAGCATCCCGACACCGCCGCCTACGGAGAATTTTATTGAGGAACCGCTCGTGACCCATGGGCCGTATGATTTCAAGGGGACCGGCATACCATGAGCCAGATTCACCACAAGGACTACGCCGGGGCCAAACTGGGCATGTGGCTGTTTCTGTTTACCGAACTACTGCTGTTCGGCGGGCTGTTCCTGCTCTACGCGGTCTACCTGGCGCGCTACCCGCATGAGTTTGCCGCCGCCGGAAAACAGCTGGATGTTATCTTCGGCACGGTCAATACGGTTGTGCTGCTGACCAGCAGCCTGCTGGCGGCCATGTCGGTCAGCGCCATCCAGCGCGACGAGAGGCGCAGCGCCGTCCGGCTCCTGTCCGGGACGATTCTCTGTGCGGCGCTCTTCATGGTCATCAAATACATCGAGTGGAGCGCCAAGATCGGGCACGGCGTCTACCCCGGCTCAGCGCAGCTGAAGGGCGGTCCGCCGGGCGAGTCGGTCTTTTTCAGCCTGTACTACGTGACCACCGGCATCCACGGCCTGCATGTCGTGATCGGCTCGATTCTGCTGGCCTGGGTCGCGCTGAAGGTAAAGCGCGGCACCGTCCATTCCGGCGATTTCGTGTTTTTGGAGAACGGCGCACTGTACTGGCATCTGGTGGATTTGATCTGGATCTTCATCTTTCCTCTGTATTATCTCGTATTGTGAAGTTATGGCATCGATCGTAGCCGACGCAAAAAAACTTGACACCAAGAGGCTTGTTTGGGATATTGTGGCTAACACACCCGCCACGCCTCTCAACGATGCGCACCCCGGCGGGTATTTTTATGTCTAATGACGATAAGCAGAACTACTGCAAGCCGGCACTCTCCATTGACCAGCAGCTTGACCTCCTGGCCTCAAGAGGCCTCATTATTCCCGACCGGGACAAAGCCCGTCATTACCTGAATTATATCGGTTACCATCGCCTGTCCGGATATTTCCTTACTTTCCAGCAAAACGACTTTGGAGTAGAACCGCACTCGTTCAAGAATTACGTCACTTTCAAAGAGGTCCTGGAGATCTACATCTTTGATCGGGAATTGCGGCTCCTGGTCATGGATGCCATCGAACGGATTGAAGTGGCATTCAGAGCCTGCATTTCAAACACCATGAGTGTGAATCACGGCCCGCACTGGTTCATGGACCAGACCCACTTTGTCTCTCGATTCAAGCACACCGAGTTATTGAACAATATAAAGCGGGAAACTTACCATTCATCGGTAACACCACAACGGAACCACTCACGCAGAGAAGCGTTCATTCATAACTATTACGAAACCTACTGTCACCCAGTCTTGCCGCCGAGTTGGATGGTGTTTGAAATCATGTCACTTGGCACACTTTCCAGCATTTATGCCAGCCTTGCCTCCAGGGACATGCAGAAAGCAATCTGCAAACAGTTCAGGATAAATCACCTGGTTATGGAATCATGGCTCCATACCCTGACCTATATGCGTAACCTCTGCGCCCATCATGCCCGCCTATGGAACCGGCAGTTCAGCATCAAGCCGACGATCATGAAAACATATCAGAAGCAGTTGGGGCGCAACTATACATTCTATGCCCAGGCAGCCATGCTCTATGTGCTCATGTACATCATTGCCGACGGCTCCAAATGGCAGCGTCGCTTGGCCGAGTTATTGGATAAACATCCGAACGTTTTTATCCGGGCAATGGGTTTTCCTGAAAACTGGAAAGAAGACCCATTCTGGCGGATGATTTGATTCTGCTGTAATGGTGATTTGGGAAGATGTGGTTTGATCTGGCAGGCTGGTTATAACAAGTTAGAATCGGATGAATTTGCAGGTAACGTGCTGTATAGATTGAACAAACAGGCATTTATTTCGTGTTACGGTTGCAACATTGCGTTATCCGGAAGCCGCCAACCGACCTGACCAGGCTTATACCGCAACCGAGGGATCTTAATGAAGATACAGGCCGACCCGCCTGCAACGCCGGAAGGGATGTATATGAACGAACAGCACCACATCATCAGTTACGGCAGACTTGTAGCAACCTGGCTGGTCCTGCTGACTTTGACCGCCCTGACGGTCGCTGTCACGCGCCTGGACCTGGGGAGCTACAAGGTCTGGGGGGCGCTGGCCATCGCCTCGCTCAAGGCGGGAGTGGTAATCGCCGTCTTCATGCATATGCGCTATGAGGGGCGGTTGTTGCGCTGGCTGCTGTTCGTGACTCTGCTTACGCTGGCTATTTTTATCGGCTTCACTTTTTTTGATGTTCTCTACCGCTGAGGAATTGCCGTGAACTCTCGCCTGATAACCACAACCGAAGCCGTCGATCCGGTCTTCATGTTCCTGTTCGGGGCCTGCCTGCTGCTGCTGGTCGGCATCACCGCGGCCATGCTGTTCTTTATCGTGCGCTTCCATCGTTCCCGTGCCCCCCGACCGACCTCGACCGCTGACAACAATCTCTGGCTGGAGATTGTCTGGACGGCGTTGCCGACCATTCTGGTGCTGGCCATGTTCTACTACGGCTGGTACGGTTACCTGGCACTGCGCCGGGTGCCGCCGGACGCCCTGCCGGTAACCGCCACGGCCCGCATGTGGTCGTGGAGCTTCAGCTATCCCAATGGCGCAACCAGTCCCAAGCTGTTCGTGCCGGTCGGAAAGCCGGTGCGGGTCGAGCTGGTTTCGCTCGATGTGATCCACGGCTTCTTTCTGCCTGCCTTCCGGGTCAAGCGGGATGTGGTGCCGGGCATGAAGAACCATGTCTGGTTTGTAGCACCCAAGGCCGGCAGCTTCGACCTGTTCTGCTCCCAGTATTGCGGAACAGCCCACTCTTCGATGATCTCCACGGTCGAAGCGCTGCCGGAAGCGGAGTTTGCCGCCTGGCTCAAGCAGGGCAGCAGCACTACCGCCACCAGGCCCGATGGACGTAAGCTGGCCCAGGAGAAGGGCTGCCTTGGTTGCCACTCGTTGGACGGCACTCCCGGCGTCGGGCCGGCCTTCAAGGGGCTATACCAGAGCCAGGTCGAGGTCATGCGGGCCGGCAAGCCATTAACTGTCACCGCCGACGAGGCCTACCTTAAGGAATCTATCCGCCAGCCGGAAGCTTTGATAGTGAAAGGCTTCCAGCCGATCATGCCGGCCGATCCGGATCTGACCGATGAACAGCTCGAAGCGCTGGTGGAGTTCATCAAGGGGCTCAAATGACCCGGGCACTGGCCAGATTGCTGCGCCTGAAACTGTCGCTGCTGAACGGCATCGCCGCAGCGGGCGGCTATCTTCTGTTTCCGGCCGCGCTGGAACTGCCCGGTATCGTTGCGTCCCTGATCGGCGTGACCCTGCTGGCCTGCGGAGGATCGGCGCTGAACCAGGTACTGGAGCGCGACCTTGACGGCCGGATGGCACGCACCCGGCTGCGTCCACTGCC
>JACMKN010000277.1 GCA_014380135.1 Deltaproteobacteria bacterium | reverse complement strand
GCCAGATCCCGGATCATCTGTTCATCGTCCATGACCAGAATGGAGCCGCCCTGGTGGTCGCCGGCGGATTGCGTGTCGCTGCCGCTGTCATGTTCCTGATAGATTTCGGCCAGTGACGGCAGGTGGATTGTGAATGTTGTGCCGCGTCCGACCCCTGAAGTAACACCGATACTACCGCCATGCCTGCTGACGATCGAGTGGGCCGAAGCCAGACCAAGCCCGCTGCCGGTAACTTTGGTGCTGAAATAGGGATCAAAAATTCTTTTCAGGTCACTTTCCGCGATTCCGCAACCTTGATCGGAAAAAGCAATTCTGACGTAGTTTCCGGCCGGAAGGGCAAACCGGTTCGTGCCGGACAGGGTCTCGTTGCCCGCGCTGACCGTCAGTGTCCCGCCACCCGGCATGGCATGCGTGGCATTGATGATGATGTTGTTGAAAACCTGGCTGATCTGCCCTCCATCCGCTTCGATCGCATGCAGAGAGTCGGGTATCTCGACGGCGGCCTTGACATTTGATCCGCGCAGCATCAGCGAAACAGCTTCGCTTGCCAGCAGCCTGACTGAAACGGCTTTCTTGACCGGTTCCCCGCCCCGTGCGAAAGACAACAGCTGCTGGGCAAGCTCCCCGGCCCGCAGCGATGCTTTCTCCGCTTCAGCCAGCGGCTTGCAGGCCTTGTGCGAGGCGTCCACGAACATCTGCGCAAAAGTTATATTTCCCAGGATTCCGGTCAGGATGTTGTTGAAATCATGGGCAATTCCGCCAGCCAGAACGCCGATCGATTCCAGCTTCTCGATTTTGAGCCGTTCCTTTTCGTGCTCCAGCCGCACGGTAACATCCTGCACCATCGATATCGCGCCGGATAATGCTCCGTTGCTGTCACTGAAAGGGGTGTTTGCCCACTCGCAGGTGATCAGTCGGTCACTTTTGGTTCTGTTTCTGTTGATACTGTAAACAGTGCAGTCACTTTCCACGATGCTTTGCCAGACAGCATCAAGTTCTATCCTGATATCCGCCGGAATAATCAGCTCGTTGGCATTCCTGCCGATCGCCTCTTCGGCAGTATATTCGAAGATGCTCTCGGCAGCCGGATTCCAGCTCCTGACAATACAGTCCATGTCCCACATGATGCAGCCGACCGGCATGTTTTCAAACTGAAGCCTGAGACGTTCCTGACTCACCCGCAAGGCCTCCTCGGCCCGCTTGCGTTCGGAGATGTCGCGCAGCAATACCTGAACGGCGGATTTCCCTTGCCAGGTGGTGGCCCCGGCGGAAACCTCCACCACCACGGCCGATCCGTCCACCCGCAGCCAGCGTTGTTCGATCGGAGCGGGCAGCGCATGCTGCCGGAGCACCTGCGCGATCCTCCGGCGCACAAGCTCGTGGTATTCGGCTTCGATGAAATCCAGAGCCGGCCGCCCGATGACCTGATCAGCCTCCTCCGCGCCCAGCATTCGCAGCACGGCCGGATTGGCGTAGGTGAAACGACCTTCAAAGTTGACCAGGATACCATCCGGGCTCAGGTCGGCCAGCGAGCGGTAGCGCTCCAGGCTATCACTCAGCGCCTGCTCGGCCATTTTACGCTGCCGGTTTTCATTCCTCAGACGATGCTGCATGGCGAACAGGCCCAATACCACCAGGAATAATGTAGCTCCGGCCGCCGTTACGGCAATGATCTTTTTTCTGAGTTCCAATAGCTCGTCGGTGGAATCTGGGGAGTGGCTGGCGCCGTCCGGCTGGAATTCGATGACCTGCGCAGGTTGTCCGTCCGCTGCATCGGCGGCACTGCCCGTGAGTGGAAACAGAAATATGAGCAACATGATAACAAGTTGCACAGCTACCGGTTTCAGGATGCTCGACGCTATATTAGTCATTGCCATGATCCATCCCTTTGAACAACCAAGCATTGCGCCATACTCAGTTGATTCGCAGGCAATGTCAAACAAAAACCCCGTGCGGTAGATACCGGCCGGGGAATGTTCAAGGAACGTCTGAAGTGTGTGTTTCTAATGGATTATCCGCGCTGGAGATGCCTCTTCCCGTTTCCCGTATCAGGCTGTTCTGAAACGAGAGCACTGGTTCTGCTTTGTGACATCACGGTGAATACTTGCGAAACATTGAAGACGGTTCTGGCTGCGGTTAAACAGATTGTTCTGTACGATAACGTGAGGATGCTTGTAACCGGGCTCGGCCCCCACGGGTTCGTCAAGTTCCATCCAGTAGATGTCTCCTTGATTGATCACCATTCACCCTCTGCACAAATAATGATAAAATTGCTTTAGTGGGCAGTATCAATAATAAAGGAGCACTTCCATGAAAAAGATCCATATATCCCCCCTGACGATGGTTGTGGCTATCCTGCTCGGCGCACTGCTGGGCGCTCCCCCCGCAGCCATCGCCGAAACGATCCAGTGGCCCGGGACAATTGCTGGAGAACCAGCCCCGAAGATGAAAGAGGTCCCTTCCGAACTCGCACGAAACCTTGCCAATTTCGACGACCTCGACTTCCGGGTCTACACAGGGCAGCAGTGGCAGGATCTGCACAAGAGTCACACGGAGGACGTCATCGTCCACTGGCCCGACGGCCACATCACCCAGGGGATCGAGAAACACATCGAGGACCTGAAAGTCATGTTCACATTTGCACCGGACAACCGGATCAAGGAGCATCCTGTCCGGTTCGGCACCGCCGACGCCCAGTGGACCGCCGTGACCGGCTGGCTCGAGGGGACCTTCACCATGCCGATGATACTCCCGGACGGCAAGTCGATCCCCCCCACCGGCAAGGCCTACCGGATCCCGATGGCGACGATTGGCCACTGGAACGAGGACGGCATTATGTTTGAGGAGTACCTGTTCTGGGACAACGGGGAGTTCATGAAACAGATCGGCTTGGGGAACTAGGAGAAACGGGCCATAGAGGGGCGTTCTTTCTATTTATCTATTTGATGAATTAGAAAAATGGATAATGTTCCCTTTATGACCCTCGAAGCTTGCTACTTCAACCGCGGCGCGCCGCCTCGATTGCGGCGATGTCGATTTTTACCATCTGCATCATCGCGTCGAATGCACGCTTGGCAGCAGCGGGATCGGGATCGGTTATCGCTTTGGTCAGCGCCAGCGGCGTGATTTGCCAGGAGATGCCCCATTTGTCCTTGCACCAGCCGCACGCACTCTCTTCGCCGCCGTTGCCGACGATGGCGTTCCAATAACGATCCGTTTCGGCCTGGTCAGCGGTTGCGACCTGAAACGAGAATGCCCAGTTGTGCTTGACCTCGGGTCCGCCATTGAGCCCGAGGCAGGGAATTCCCATCACGGTAAACTCGACCGTCAACACATCACCCTTCTTCCCGGACGGATAGTCTCCCGGTGCGAGGTGCACCGCGTCGACGGATGAATCGGGAAAGGTCTTGGCATAAAAGCGCGCCGCGTCCTCGGCGTCGCCATCGTACCAAAGGCAAATCGTGTTCTTTGCTGGCTTGGTCATGTCATTTCTCCTTTGTGATTAAGGTTTATTAGCTTGGTCCGACCCCAGAGAGGCACTGTAAGAAAAGATTCTGCCAAGTTTACCACTTTGCATGCCTGACCCGAAATGTTC
>JACMKN010000276.1 GCA_014380135.1 Deltaproteobacteria bacterium | reverse complement strand
GAACGGATCATCTTCGGATCGCTGGCCAAAAACGCCCAACCCAGACTTGCCGATCTGAAGATCCGCTACGCAGCCGAAGTCAAGGGCGTGTTCAACTCCGGCCGCATGACCGAGGCCTATATCCTGAACATCATCGAAGATCTGCAGGACGGACTGACCGAAATCTATTTTCATCCGGGGATTCTGCCGGATGCGGAGATCACCCGCCGCATGCCGGATTATCGCCATGAGGAGGAACTGGCCGCCATCACCAGTCCCGCCGTCAAAGACAGACTCAAGCAACTGAAGATAGCTGTGCAAAATTACCGTGGAGATGTGAAATGCTGAAGACCTTGATCGTTATGATGTTTGCGATTACAGCCGGGGCGGTTGGCGATATCTTTTTGACGCAGGGCATGAGGAGCAGCGGCGATATTTCGACCATGGGCTTCCGGCAGATTGTCGATACCGTATTGAAGGCGCTGACCAACTGGCGTCTGATTCTGGGTACAGCCATGCAGGCGGTTTATTTCGGGCTCTGGCTGGCGGTGCTGTCCTGGGAGGATCTTTCGGTGGCTCTGCCGCTGCAGGCGCTCAGTTATGTGGTGGTGGCCTTTCTGGCCCAATGGTATCTGGGCGAAAATGTCACCCCGCTGCGCTGGGCCGGTATCGGCCTGATCTGTACCGGAGTGGCGCTGGTTACCAGAAGCAGTGTCAACTGAAACGATAGGAGGACCAGATGCTTAATGTCCGAAAAATAGCCTTTATTGGCGGCGGGAACATGGCCGAAGCGATCATGCGCGGCCTGATGCAGGGAGAGGTGGGGGTCGGTCTCTGCGTGGCGGAGATCAGTCTGAAGCGTCGGGATGAACTGACGGCGCTCTTTCCGAATGTGCGTGTAGTAGAAGACGCCGCCGAGGCTGCCGAATGGGGCGAGGTGGTGATCCTGGCGGTCAAGCCGCAACACGCCGCCGCTGTGCTGGATCTGCTGGAGCGGGCGGTTACTCCGCAGAAGCTGGTGATATCGATCATGGCCGGGATAACGACGGCCAAGATCGAGGAAAACCTGGCGCCCGGCTGCCGGGTCATTCGCACGATGCCCAATACACCGGCCCTGATCGGCGCCGGTGCGACCGCCGTTTGCAGCGGCCGTAAGGCTTCGGACAGCGATCTTGATCTGGCCCGCCAGATATTTTCGCTGACCGGTTCGGCCGTCACGGTTGACGAAAAACTGATGGACGCCGTTACCGGACTGTCCGGCAGCGGTCCGGCCTACGTCTTTACCTTTATCGAAGCGCTGGCCGATGCCGGCGTCAAGAACGGCCTGCCCAGGGATGTGGCCGCCCGGCTGGCGGCCCAGACGGTGCTGGGCTCGGCGCGGATGGTAGTGGAAACCGGCCAGCATCCGACACTTCTGAAGGAGAAGGTCACCTCGCCCGGCGGCACGACCATCGCCGGCCTGCATGCGCTGGAAAACGGAAGTTTTCGCGGCGTCGTCATGAACGCGGTCGAGGCAGCCTGCCTCAGGTCCAGGGAACTGTCCGGTAAATAACATCAGGTATACTTGCACTGCTTGACCATATTAACGTTGCACGTCGGGAGGGTAGCATGTTTGAATCCGCCGAACTGGGCCACAGGATCAGCAAGGAAGTCTGGAAGAAGGAAATTCCCGAACTGCGCGAGGGGCTGCTGGATGCCCAGCTGGACCTGTTCCAGGCCCGAAAGTTTCCGGTCATCATCCTGGTGGCGGGGGTCGATTGCGCCGGCAAGGGTGAAACGGTCAACCTGCTTAACGAATGGCTGGACCCCCGCTACGTGGAGACCCATGCCCTGCGGGACCTGACCGACGAGGAGCTGGAGCGTCCGCAGATGTGGCGCTACTGGCGGGTTCTGCCGCCCAGGGGCAAGATCGGCGTGTTCATCGGCACCTGGTATTCCGGACCGCTGGTGGAAAACGTCTATGGTACGATCAAGAATGCCGAGCTGGACCAGCGCCTGGAACGGATCTCCCGTTTTGAAAAGATGCTCTGTGACGAGGGGGCGCTGGTGCTCAAATTCTGGCTGCATCTTTCCAAAGACGGACAGAAAAAGTGCTTCAAACTGCTGAAAAAAGATCCCAACACCCGTTGGAGAGTAACCGACACCGACTGGGATCACTACAAGCTCTATGACAAGTTCCGCAAGGTTTCCGAGCGGATGCTGCGCACCACCAGCACCGCCGAATCCCCCTGGACCATCGTCGAGGGGACTGACCCGCGCTACCGTTACCTGACCATCGGCAAGGCCATTCTGAGCGCCATGCGCCAACGCCTGGATGCCGCCGAACCACCCCGCCATGAAGTACCGATTCCGCCGATCCTGCCGACCATCGACAACCTGCTGATCCTGCAAACCCTGGACCTGACCAAAAGCATTGAAAAAACCGACTACGAAAGCGAGCTGGAAAAATACCAGGGCAAGCTCAATCTGCTGACCCGCCACCCCGATTTCAAGAAGATCTCGGTGGTAGCGGTCTTTGAAGGCAACGACGCCGCCGGCAAGGGGGGCAGTATCCGCCGCATCATCCAGGCGCTGGATGCGCGCCAGTACCGGGTCATACCGGTGGCCGCCCCGACCGAGGAAGAAAGTGCCCAGCCCTATATGTGGCGTTTCTGGCGCAGCATTCCCCGCAAGAGCCGCTTTGCGATCTTTGACCGTTCCTGGTACGGACGGGTGCTGGTGGAGCGGGTCGAGGGCTATTGCGAGCGGGGCGACTGGATGCGGGCCTATGGCGAAATCAACGATTTCGAGGAGCAGATGGTGCGCAACCGCACCGTGGTGGTCAAATTCTGGCTTTCAATCAGCCCGGACGAACAGTTGCGGCGCTTCCAGGAGCGGGAGAAGATCGGCTTCAAACGCTTCAAGATCACCGCCGAGGATTGGCGCAACCGTGAAAAGTGGAGCGAATACGAACTGGCGGTCTGCGACATGATCGACCGCACCAGCACCGACATCGCGCCCTGGACGCTGGTGGAGGCCAACGACAAGTACTATGCCCGCATCAAGGTTCTGAAGACGCTCTGCGAGCGGATTGAAAAGGCGCTGGAGAAGTAGTTCTAACGCTTGGTTAGGTGCTGTTTTTTGTAGAATGCAAGAAAATCGCCTGGAGATAAGACATTAATTCCCAGGCAAAGGCCGGGCGGGAAGTGGACATGATTGCCGGTTATGATACAAACCGCTTTTGCGGCAACAGCAACCTCAAGAAATGGTTCATCATCAATATCCGGTAGTGATTGCAGGAGCGGGGATGAGGCCACCGTAACTCCACGGTGCGCGATGTGGTCAATGAGGGCATCAACTTTGTCTTTTTCAAACCTGAATTTTGGGCGAAGAAGAACTTCCTTATATTCTGTAATGATGCGAGCATCAAAGGAAAGGGTCAGTTCAGCGGAGGAAACCATGCGGACGATTTCCCCGCAAGGGCCGAACGGTGACAAGAGGCCGGAAACAAGCACATTGGTATCAAGTACAACATTCATTTACGACCTTTCCGAACAGCCCTGATTTCGGCGTCGATTTCATCAACAGTCAGATTGTTGGTGCCCTGGTCAGCAGATTTACGCTGAAGGCTTGCCACCGCTTCAACTGCACGTGCCTGCCGAAACGCGGTCAGCGATTCCTCCAGGTTGGATTCGCTGATAGCAGCAAGAATAGCAATTGGCCTTCCATTGTTGGTTATGATCAACTCGCGTTCCGACGGGAGGTCTTGCCAGACCTGGGCTGATTTGCTTCTTAAATCACGTACGCTCATAAATCTCATAATTATTCCTCCTCTCGTACATGATTGTGTACACAACTGTGACACAAGTCAATGTTTAATCCATGATTGAACAGTTCCCCTATAGCAACTTCTCACGCGATTCCGACTCACCGAACCCTGCCGCTACCGTATTGACGAACAATTATCTCATTGATGTTGACGTTTGGCGGCATTGCGTCACGGTATTGAAGTTCAGTCTCCTTGAGACTTAACCTCAGCTTTATCTTTAGTGGTAGTCGGTGTTTCGGCAACCTTACTCTTCGTTTCCACCTGAGATGGAGCGGATACTTGACTTGCAGGTGATGCCGTTGTCTCTGCCGAGGGTGCGTCTGTTGACACAACTTCCGTTGCAGTTCCAGCTCCTGAAGTTGTATCGCCTTCCGAGTTAGCAGATTCTGCTTTTGTGCCATAGCCATCACCGAACCATCCAGCTCCTTTGAGGCTGAATGAGACTGCAGATACTAACTTACGGACGATCCCACCACATTTAGGGCATCGGTCTGCAGGTGGGTCTGAGAACTTCTGACGAAGATCAAATTGGATATTACAGGCATCACATCGATATTCGTAAACTGGCATTTACTCATCCTTAAATATTAGTTGTTGTTTGGTCAGGCAAATAGTTGTTGAGAACTTTACAGGCAGTAGTCTCCCGGTGCGAGGTGCACTGCGTCGACGGATGAATCGGGAAAGGTCTTGGCGTAATAGCGCGCCGCGTCCTCGGCGTCGCCATCTTACCAAAGGCAAATCGTGTTCTTTGCTAGCTTGGTCATGTCATTTCTCCTTTGTGATCAGACGCCCGACGCCGGAGTAAACGATGCGCTCGCAGTCGAGGGGCATTGGCTCGGCGGACATCGTCATGGGAGAAACCGGCAGTATTTGGCCGGTGCTTCTGCATGGTTGGACATTCGTTCTTCCAGGTGTTGTTCTCAGGACTTATACACGAGGGGTTCAATGAATATTTAAGCGGCTTGCAGCTTTTTTGCACGTCCGGTTGAGCGAATTGTGCGATCTGCTCTTTGAGGCTGCTCGCTTCCAATATCCAGAAGGGCCTCAGGGTGACGGGAGGCAATCCGCAAAAGCACACGTGCGGGGCCCTCCGGTTTACGTCGGCCTTGTTCCCAGTTTCTCAATGTTCCTACGCTGATTCCCACAAGGTCAGCAAACTTATCTTGCGAAAGACCGAATTGTGCACGTAGAGCGCGAACCTCGGTTTCTGGGAATTCAAATGATCGAGAGGGCTGCATTGTGCCTTTCATGATCGCCGCGCCTTGTTTCACACTTGCCAACAGTTCCTGAAAAAGTTCATCTTTCATGGTATTCCTCCTCAATAATCCTCTTGAGTTGTTTGAGTTGGTCTTGGGTAAGGTTTTCCTGCACGTTTTTCGGATACATGAACAGGAGTAGAATGGTTCCCCTCGCCGTAAACCAGTAGTAGATTACTCGTGCTCCGCCGCTCTTGCCTCGCCCCTCCAATCCCCATCGCACTTTACGAAGTCCCCCACCGCCGGGAATGACCTTTCCGGCGGTGGGTCGCTCCAGCAGGGTTGCCTGAAACAGACGATATTCCTCGTCGGATAGGGTGGATAAAAGTTGCTTGGTAAATATTGGAGTTTCGATGATGACCATGGAATGACTATACGTCATTGACGCAGTTGTGGCAAGGGAGAATTTAACTGAGAGGGTCTAGTCGTTTGTTGGGAAATTAGCTTGATTTAAAAGGATTTGCTGTGCCGCGTTACCGGCGTCAACAACACTCTGTTTGGGGCAGTAACTATCACAATGCCTCAGTGGACCTAGAGTTGTAGAGTGGATTATACCTTTGAATTAGCTGTCGTTCAATATCCAGAATATCTTTTCGCTCGATAGCCGGTAACGGCAAGAAAGATACTAGGAAATTATCCTTTATGAAATCAACGAAATGTGCTCCAGGTAGTACAGCGAATTTGAGCAGCATTCAGTGGTGTCGGGGCTACAGTGCGGCCGGGCAAGGTCGCATAATCTAGCGGGTGAGAATCCCGCCCCGGAAGGTTGGCCAGCCACCGGGTAGCGAGTCCTTGGAGGCTGCATGGTAACATTCAGCTTTAAGCGTAGGACAGCAAGCAGACAGGCCGTAAG
>JACMKN010000275.1 GCA_014380135.1 Deltaproteobacteria bacterium | reverse complement strand
GGAGAGAGAGGGTTCGCGAAGATCGCAATGCAGGTGCAGGGTTGACATGTGGGTGCCGATCATAAAGTTGATTTCATAATTTATTACACAATGTTTCAAAAATTGAAAACATAAATGTGTATTGTCTGTTGTGATATTTTGTAAGCAATGTATATACCTGTATTTATTGATATTGTGTACACGTCTTTGCTTGGCATGTAATCTGCTGTCATGAGGCTACTGTAATTGTATACACTAAAGACTATTTGTAGGACGTCGAAATGAACCATGTCCAGACAGTCTGCCCTCCGGATCTCGGCGGTCACAACCGCACTGTGTTTGTCGTTGATGACAACTCGCTGGTCCGCGAACTGGTGTGTACTGTTCTTGAGAGCGCAGGCTTACTGTTTGTTGATGCCGATGGTCCAGCCAGGGCACTGGAATTGATGGAGCTGTTTGAAAGTCCGCCAGATCTGATGATTTGCGACATCTGCATGCCGATTATGTCCGGTCCGGAGTTATATCGGCTGGTTGAGCTGCGCTTTCCGGGACAACCGGTGCTGTTTATTACCGGCTACCCGAATGATCATCTGGAACAGGGGGGCACGATTGTCACCGAAGAGCGCCTGCTGCGTAAACCTTTTGGATGTGCAGAGCTGATTGAGCGGGTCGGGCGGATGCTGGGGTGATAATAAGGCTGAAAAAATGGATTCCGCGGATAGCGGATAATCAAAAGGCCGATTGTCCATTCAGCCATATTCAATTTGCAGTGCAATTTAAAGCAGTCTCAATTTTTAAAAAATAAAAGAACTGTGGAGTATCTTTTGACTCTGAATTCGGAACTAATAGCATGACTTCCCGCCATTCCCTCTATCATTTCGGCGACTATAACCCTTACCGGCCGTCCGACGCTGAACGGGAACTGGTTCTGGAAAATCTGGCGCGCCTGCGGACCGGTGAGACCGGTCTGGAGGGCTTTCTGAAACAGACGCCGCAGTTCCCACGCTGGCAGGACGCACATGTCCGTCGGGCGCGGATCATGCTGATAATCAATGAACCGGGACTGAGTGACATGGAACGGTTGCATGGCGATCTGGTTGCTGCAGCAAGCGTCGAAGATGTAGCCGGCTGTTTTCAGCAGGCCATGTTCTCCTGGCTCAGCCTGACTGATCATCCCGCCCTGGGCTGCATCAACGGCGAAAAACCGTGGAGCGAAGGGGGGCTGGGAAGAGGAGCATCCGGCGCTGGCCGCCTGCGGCAAGGCCGGCTACTTCATGACCGCAGGAGAAGAGCTGGAGCTGTCGTCCTGCAAGGTGCTGCATCTGGATCTGTCGGCTTTTCCGCAGACAAACGGTCTGGATATCAATCCGCGCAACGATAAGCACCGAGTCTATCATGAGGAAAACCGCGCTACCGTTCAAGCCTTCTGTCGCTACGCAAACCCTGAAAAGCCGCGCTACATCTTCATTATCGCCAATCGTGCACATATTTTGCGCACGGGTACTCATGACTGTCGCCTGGATGTAACCGAAACTCCCACTAAAGACAAATCGTGGAAGATCGTTGATCTGCTGCGCGCGGTGGAAGAGTGCGGGCATCCGGTTCAGATCCGACTCTGTCGGCGGACACCCCAGCATGGCTGCAACAGCGATGTTTTTCGTGTGGCAGCCAGCGTAGCCTACGAGCTCCAGCCGCTATCTGGAAACGATTCCTGATACGTTTCTTGCCTTCAAATTGAATTCCGGCTACCTGAACGAACCAAAGCCTGCTACAGTGCCCAACTTTAGGTCTGAATCCGTATGGGGGGCATCATGCCGGAACAGCTGCTGAGAGGGCTTGCGGGGGGGGCGGCGTTGCTTACGATAGCGCTGCTCTGCTCACGTGACCGCCGATTGATTCAATGGAAACCGGTACTGTCCGGAATCGGCTTCAACATGCTGTTTGCTCTGCTGATCCTGCGCACGTCCGGAGGCCGGGCCGCTTTCGAGGGAATCAGCGCCGTCCTGCTGAAAATCCTGCAATTCTCCGGCGAAGGGACCCGCTTCGTCTTCGGTCCGCTCTTCGATGGTTTCTCCCGCATTCCCGGCTACAGTTCTTCTTCCTTCGTATTTGTCCTGGGCGCCCTGGTTCCGATCATTTTCTTCGGGGCGTTGATCAACATGCTCTATTATCTGGGCATCATGCAGCGGATTGTGCGGAGCATGGCCTGGGGGCTCAGGCGCCTGTTCGGCCTGGGTGGTCCGGAGGCGACTGCGGCGGCCAGCAATATCTTCGTCGGGCAGGTACAGGGTGCCATGACCGTGGCGCCCTACATCGCAGGAATGACGGAAGCGCAGCTGTTTCAGGTTATGGTAGTGGGCATGTCAACGGTCGGGGCGGGGATGCCGCTCGTGTACGCCGGCATGGGGGCCAGGATGGATTATGTTCTGGCAGCCAATATCATGGCGGTGCCGGCGGCGGTGGTGTTTGCCAAAATCCTGCTACCGGAACGGCAGACCGTACCCGATGAAGAAACCCTGAAGCTCTCGGAATACCGGGCCGGCGTTAATCTGCTGGATGCACTCGGGCGTGGCGCCATGGATGGCTGGAAAGTGGTGCTGGCCATTTCAGTCATGCTGCTGGCTTTCATTCCGATGGTGCACCTCCTCAACTGGGCAATCGTATCGGTCAGCCACAACGCCTCGGATCTTGAAACGATCCTGGGCTGGCTGTTTACCCCGGCGGCTTTCATTGTCGGAGTTCCGACAGCGGATTCAGCCGCCTTTGCCCGCCTGGTGGGCACAAAAACCGCCTTCAACGAGGTCATCGCCTTTGGCGGTCTTACGGCTGCCGGGCTTTCACCAAGAGGGTTCATGTTGACCTGTTTTGCTCTGACCGGGTTTGCCAATTTTACCTCCATTGCCATCCAGATCGGCGGTCTCGGTGAACTGGCACCCACCCGCAAGGGGGATGTCGCACGCTTGGGTCTGCGCTGCGTATTGGCCGCCACATTGGCGAATCTTCTTAATGCGGCGATTGCAGGCATTCTTTTTGTTGGATAACCCGATGCCCCCTTTTCTCCTGATAAACCCGCTCTCCGGCTCTTATTCCCCAGCCCTTCGCAAGCAGCTACTGTCGCAGTTGAAATCAGCCGGTATTACGCCCGAAGTCATGAATGTCACCGGTCCGCAGGAGGCCCGGCGGGTCTGTGCTCTGATAGAGGTTGCGGTCGAGAACCCGTTTGTGATCGTGGCGGGGGGGGACGGGACGATCAATGCCGTTATCAATGCCCTTACACCGGGACGCTCCACACTGGCCGTTCTGCCGGTGGGAACTGCAAATGTGCTGGCTCGCGAATTGGGGATCGGCAGTCTGGCCGATGGCATACGGCGTATTGCCGAAGGCAACAGCCGGCTGTTTTCGGTGGGAGTGATCGAAGGTTCGGGGAGTGTCGGGCAGCGTTTTGTACTGATGGCCGGCATCGGTCTGGACGGCAGCATCGTTCAGGGGGTTCGGTTTTGGGAAAAGCGTCTGCTCAAAAAAGGCGCCTACCTGCTTTCGGCCCTGCGTTGTCTGCTGAAATGGCGGCGGGGCGGTTTTACACTGCAGGCCGACGGTCACGTTCTGAAATGCCATTCCGTCATTATCTGCAATGCCGCCCGCTATGGAGGCGACCTCGTTTTGACGCCTGCAGCCAGCATCTTCGAACCGGAGTTGAATCTTTTCTGCATCACGTCCGAAAACCGGCGCGCCTATCTG
>JACMKN010000274.1 GCA_014380135.1 Deltaproteobacteria bacterium | reverse complement strand
CGATGATGGTGGTGGTGAAGACTGACAGTACATCGGGCCGGTCCGGATAATAGGTAATCGAACGGAAACCTTCTGCCTCGCACTGGGTACAGAACATCCCCTCCGAGCGGTAAAGTCCTTCCAGGAAGGTGTTGTCCTGGGGGCGCAGTGCCGTCCTGATCTCCAGTGTAAAGGCGGCCTGGACGGTGTGAATTATCAATTGTTCCGGAGTCACAGTGTAACGCTCCGGTTCCATCCGGGCGCCGTCGATCGTCAGTCCCAGTAGCCTGAAACGGTGACCGTTCAAAACCAGCGCCCGTGAAGCCTGGCGGGCATCATAATTTGCCTGCAGCTCCAATCGGGAGGTTACAATCGTTGTTTCTTCGCCGAGTTCAAAGCGGAGGTCGGTGCTGTTTATCAGGTAATCAAAAGGGGAGTAGTCTTTGCGATAAATGGTGTTATGGACGGCTTCGGTCATGACAATCCTGTATCCTTGATTTTGTGTGGAACGGCCAATCTGCCACATTAGCATAACTTCGGAGCTTAATAAAAAAACAATCGACAACCGGATCGACAGGGTTGTGTGTCTTTCGAGTTAACAGTAATGGTAATGTTTTGAAAATATGTCACGCGTGCTTGCCGGCACATTGCAAAGAACCGGGCCGCTGTTATAATCAACAAACAATTATACATTAATGGCAGATAAATAATCGCGTCAAGGAGGTTGTTATGTTGAGGATTGCTTTGGTATGTTTAGCACTGCTATCAGTGTCAGGCTCTATTGTTGCTGCGGAACGACCGGTAGCGCCCAACGGTATTGCCATCTATCCCGACTACATGGCATGGAAGGTCATCGCTCCATCCTATAGGGAGGACAAGGGTCATATCCGCATCATCACCGGCAATGAGGTCGCTGTTGCGGCCTTGCGTGCCGGCAGGAAACCGCTCCCCGATGGCAGCGTACTGGCCAAGGTGGCCTGGAAAGCGGAGAAACATCCCTCCTTCCCGGCAGCCACCGAACCGGGGGCCTTCGTGCAGGTCGAGTTTATGGTGAAGGATGCCAAGAAGTACAAAGCTACAGGCGGTTGGGGCTTTGCCCGTTTCGTGGGGAACGATCTGAAGCCTTACGGCAAGGATGCCGGTTTTGTCGGCGAGTGCTTTGGTTGCCACCTGCCGGTGGCTGATAATGATTATCTTTTTACCAGAATCGTCAAAACACCCTGAATTAGAAACTGCCATTGTCTCAATCCACAAGAACATCCGAATCAAGACAAACCTTTACGACGCGCGGATCAAAGTGTGTTCCTGCCAGTGAATGGAGGTGTTCGCGCACCTTTTCCACTGACCAGGAGCTGTGGTAGTGACGGTCGGACCTCAGTGCATCCCAGACGTCAACCACTGCAAAGATGCGTGCCACAAGCGGAATCTGCTCACCTTTCAAACCGAGCGGGTAGCCGGTGCCGTCCCATTTTTCATGATGGGCATAGGGGATGTCGAGTGCCGAGCGCAGGTAACGGATGGGCGAGAGCATTTCGTAGGCATAAACCGTATGTTTTTTCATCACGGCCCATTCTGCCTCGGTAAGTGTGTCGTGTTTGAGCAAAATATCATCCGGAATACCCATCTTGCCGATGTCATGCAGCAGCGCTCCCCAGCGGACCTGCACCAGCTCCGCATCGCTCAGTCCGAATAAGCGCGCCAGTTTGACGGTCAATACTGCAACCCGCTGTGTGTGCCCTTCGGTTTCGTTGTCGCGCAGATCCAGTGCCCGCGACCAACCCTCAATGGTGGCATCATAAGCCTGGGCAAGTTCCCGGTTGGAGCGTTGCAGATTATCGAACAGGGTGACGTTATCGATGGCAATCGCGGCCTGGGCGGCCAGAGCCTTGAGGAAGTCGAGCCATTCCTCGTCGTGTACGATTCCGACGCGCTGAAAGACCTCCAGCACACCCACGACCTGTCCTTTAGCTATCAACGGCACTCCATGGTAGCTGACGAACTCCTCACCCGCCAAAAGCATCCCCCCCCAAAAACTGTCATGCTCCTGTGCCAGATCGGGGATATGAACGATGCTGCGTTCCTGTGCGGCGCGACCGGCATAACCCTCACCCAGGGTCTGGAACGGCTGTTTGAAGTCCTTGCTGTGGAAACCGCGCCCGGCGACGTATTCCAGCGTCCGGGAAGTTGGGTTGAACAACAGTACGTCGGCTGCGTCAACCCTCAACTGAACAATGACATGGGTGAGAAGCGTTGTCAGGCTGAGGTTCAGGTCGAAACTGAAATTAATGGCGCGGTCAATTTCAACCAGGGCGGTCAGATGCTCAAGATGACGCCGAATCCTTTCCTCAGCACACTTGATATCGCTGATGTCCGCGAACGTCACCACCACCTGCCGCAGCTGCTCGCCGCTATCAAATTCGGGATAGGCATTTACCAATACCCAGGTGTAACCTCCGTCACGGTCGCTGGCGATCCCCATGACGAAATTCTTCAGCACACGTCCCGTGGCGATCACCCGATTAACGGGAAACTCTTCTACGGGCATGAGTGTGCCGTCCTCGCGCACAAAATGCCAGTCCGGGGCACGGGCGTCCTTTCCCAGTATCTGATCCGCTGGCAACCCCAGTAATTGCGATGCTTCGGAGTTACACTGTACAATCTGGGTATCGGAAGCGTGGATAACTACACCGGCGGGCAGATTTTCGATCAACAGCCAGTGAGCCTCCAGATTTTCGATCAAAGACAAGCGGGCCTCATCTTTTGTTCGTAAGGCTTCCTCGGCTCGCTTGCGGTCGCTGATATCACGGATATTACACTGGATAATCTTCTCTTCACCAACCAGATAGGAATTACTGATGAATTCCACCTCAACCAGACGACCGTCTTTCGTCTTGAGCGTCAGTTTTTCGCAGCGGGTAGACCCGTTTTTCTGTAACCTCAGGAGGTAAGTCCGGCTGGCCTCGATATCCTCGAACGTACCTAGCTCCCAGAATTTTTTTTTCATAAACTCTTCACGCGAAAATCCCAACATATCGATCAGATACGGGTTGACATCGCTGATCACTCCCGTCTCGGCATCAAGAATCAAAATGCCGTCCTGGGTAGATTCAAAGAGGCGGCGGTAACGAAGTTCCGCGTTTTTGAGCAATTGCTCCAACCCGGTCTGGCAGGTACTGGATGTGCCGGCAGACGCCTTTACAGTTGTAGCGATGTGTTGCATACATGTCTCTCCTTACTTCTTCGTCCCATGGAATAATCCGGGCAATTTGAGGAAGTATACCAGAAGTTGAAAATTCATTCATACAGCAGGTGTCGATCTTCAATCCAATGCGCAGATTCCAGAACCAGCAATGCCACAATCCTGACGCTTCAGCCAGGAGATGATCTCCTGCAAGTCGTGTGGTGGCAAGCCATCCGCGTAACGGACCAATTGTAAAAAATACCGACTAATTGAAACGAGGATTGACAGGAATTCAGGAAGTGAGGCTATTATGCCGAAATTGCGAGTTTTACTGCGGGAACATGAGAATTTGATTGTGAATCAGTGGATGCAGTTGGTAACTTTATATGTTTCACGCATTATACGCCCGTGGTCATTGCACTGTGTTGCGACGACATTTCTCAGTTGAACGAATGAATTGACATCCATTTTCCTTATTTGCAGACCGATGCCGCTTGCTTCGCAACGTACCACGTTAGCGTTCAAATGAATTGAAGAATCCGGAGAACAGAAAACGGTGATCTGCAGAGAAGTTTGCAAAGGGACCGAATGCTTTGTTTTTATGAATAATCCTTGCAGGCATATGTTTTGGATATCACCGAAAAATAACTGATTATCGTGATTGATAGAAACATTTTCAACGAATTTCACCCGGGTGAAAAATCTTTTCTCCATAGCAAATTTCCTTTGTAACATGCTGTTATTTTAAAAATAATTAGTGGTGCTTGTTAAGTAATTAAAATCCAAGATATACAAGCACGTTTCGTGCCCGCAACTCAACAATCTGTTATTGCAAAACTTTATCATAACAGTATGAATATATTTTTAGAGGTGTTAAAAAATCCGACATATTATTTCCTGAAAGTTCGCCATAAAGGCACCATAAAAAAAGAGCTCCACATTCGTGAAGCTCCTAAAAAATGGTGCGCCCGGTAGGACTCGAACCTACGACCTACGGCTTAGAAGGCCGTTGCTCTATCCAGCTGAGCTACGAGCGCAGAAGACCCTGACAAGAGGTGGGACTATAACTCTTAAGACCAGGCTTTGTCAAGATCCGCCCACACAGTTTGCACTATTTCAGTATTTATTGATAAAATGTAAAACCATTTTTACCCTTATTCTTTACTTCGTACATAGCCATATCAGCCTTTTTCATCAGTTCCCTGGCGTCATCGGTTCCATTGACAGGATAAATTGCTATCCCGATGCTCGTGGTAACGCGCAAATCATATTCCTGTATGGAAACCGGCTTGTTTATGACCTTGATTATTTTATCAGCGACAATTGCCGCATCCTGCATTTGGCTTATTTCCGACAATACTACAATAAACTCATCACCGCCTTGCCTGCAAACTGTGTCCATACTGCGCACGCAGGTTTGTAACCTGTCAGCTACAATTTTGAGAAGCTCATCCCCGATATCGTGACCCAATGTGTCATTGACCCGCTTGAAATCATCTATATCCAAATACATGATCGCCAATGAACGGTGAAACCGTTTTGCCTGTACAAGGGCCTGATTAAAACGATCCAGCAGCAATCTGCGGTTTGGAAGGTTGGTGAGGGCATCGTAGAAAGCCAATCGGTGAATTTGCTCCTGGTTGCGCTTGCGGTTGGTAATATCCTCGATTTGAGCAATTAAATATAGTGAGGTTCCGGCAGCATTTCTGACAACAGAGGAAGTAAGCTGTGTCCATACAACCTGCTTGTCTTTTCGGATATAGCGTTTTTCCATGTGGAAGGAAGTTGCTCTGCCGTCCAGCAACAGTTGCACATTGGTAAAATTAGATTCCAGGTCGTCGGGGTGAGTGATCTCCTGATATGTTAAATTTTCCAGCTCTTCCTTTGTATATCCGACTATTTCACAAAGGGAGCGATTGACCAGCATGAATCTACCTTCAATGGATACCATGGCCATGCCGATCGGTGCATTCTCCAGAATATTACGGAATTTATCTTCACTATTTCGAAGTGCCTCTTCGGTTTGTTTGCGTTCGCTGACAAGAAAATTGAAATTTTTCAACAAAAAACCAATCTCATCATGGTATTTCACCGGCAATGACTGAAGATCACCCGATATCATCTCACTAATGCTTTTGCTGGCATGACTCAGTGGCGCCAGCAATCGCCAGATAACCAGCCAAACTGTTACGAGTACGAAAGCAGAGAGCGCCGCTGCAATCGAGTAGGCGCGAAACCTCATTGTGCGAATGGGCGCAAAGGCTTCCTCGGCAGGAAGCACTATCTGCGCAATCCACCCTGCCGCCGGGATCTGCTTTGCGGATGTGAGAGTCTCGATCCACTGTGAATTAACGGCTATTCCCGAACCTTCATATCCGGCAAGGAAGCGACCCAGCATATTGTTAACACCTGACTGAGCCATCGGCTTTAATATTAATGAGGGGTTGCTGGAGGTGGCAATCAAACCGTATTTAGGGACATTAATGGTTATGTAGCCGGTCTTGCCGACATTTGCATGCTCGACCTGACCAAAGAGCGTTGAATCGGAAAACCAGGCAAAACCAACCAGCAGCCCGATAATATGGCCGGATTTGTCCTTGATTGGCGCGGCGAATGCTACGCCGGGTTGCTTGGTGAACCTGCCGATGCGTGGTTTACCGATCGCCGTTTTACCGGTCGCAAGCACCTCCTTGAAATATTCAATTTCACTGAAGGAAGCATTGGCCCGCTCCGCTACGATGGGGTAATCGGTAATCCCGTTACCATCCTTGGAAATAATTGATAGTCCGGCTTTAAACAACGCCAACAAACCAAAACGGGACTTTAGGAAATCTCTGGCTTTTTCCGGGTCGGCAAGAAGTTCAGGAGTGATAATCCCGGCATTTGCTTCCAGTAATTCAATACGTTGTCGGATTTTATCGTCCAGGTCTGAAGCAACGTACGACACCGTTGAAAATTGCTGGGTTTCCAGCAAACTGGTCATGTCCTGTGACAGTTTTTTTTCAACGCTGTACGTTAACAGCCAGAAGCTGGCTACAAAAAGCAGCAGAACTATTCCGGCAATCTTGGTTTTGAGGCTCATCGAGATGATTTTTCCAAGCATTTAAAACCCTTTCGAGGGTAGTCCCACGTTCAGCACCAAGTGTTAAAAAATATCAGCAATATCACATGAAATTTCAACTGTAACGTACATTCTTACCGCACTTAGTTGAGGGCATCAGCAGACACCTCCTTGTGCTGGTTGTGGCAACTCACTTTACGGCTGAAACAAGTAATCCGGTAACTGCAGAAGCAGTTATCGGATTACTAAGGATTGGTGCGCCCGGACCGATTCGAACGGCCGACAACCTGGTTCGAAGCCAGGGACTCTATCCAGCTGAGCTACGGGCGCATAAATTTTAAGAACCCTACCACAGATTTCTGTCAATATGAAAACTTTTCGCAAAGAAAACAAATTCAATTGCATCATTATTGAATCAACAACTTTGAACTTAAATGATAATTTACCGGTTCTGACCCTTCCCGTAGCGATCAACAAAGCCCTGAACCGTTCGGGCCGTTTCGCTGCTGCTGTCCAGAGTCAGATAGCGTCGCCAGACATCCAGCGCCTTGGGAATGTCGTTCAGGTCGAAGGCATAAACATATCCACTGTTATAGAGGCTTTCAAGGTTTTTGGGATCTATCCTGAAGGCCTTTTCAAAATTGGCCAGAGCCTTGGAATATTCGCCAATCTGACGGTACATGGCTCCCTGGTCATTCAGTATGTCGGTATCAGCGGGTCGCAGTGCCAGGGCACGATTATAAGCTGCGATGGCCTGTTCGGGCAGGTCGGCATCAAAGTAGGCATTTCCGAGCGAACGCAAGACCTCTATATTTGATGGATCATCGACACTCTTTTTTACAAGTATCCGGATTTTAAGCTGCAGCTCCTCATCCGGTTGGCTGTCAGGGATAGAACTTGTTTCACCTTCTGGTTCCGGAGCTTCCGGTTCTTCTTCCAGCGTTTCATCATCCAGGGTCGGGCAGATCCTCACGGCGGCCCTGTCCAGCACCGATCCGGGAGTGATGGCATCCGGTTGAACACCACCTTTCAGACGTTTCAGGCGCGTCTTGGATGTGCCGAAGATATCGATCAGGCCCAGAACCGCGCTCTGTTCACTGCAGTCGATTTCATAGTATTCCAGATGAGAACGATAGCCCTTCTCTCCGTAGTCTGTCGCGGCAGCTTTTCGCTGGGCATCTCCTTGTGGAATAAAGCGCAGCCAGGCTCCCAACCTGCCCAGCGGCGTCAGTCGTATCGAGTCATTGTCAATGGCAACCTGGTAACGTGTCGTACTGGCCAGGGGCAGCCACTGAACAGCAATGGCGGAGCAGGGGAACATGCCGATCAAAGACAGCAGCAGGAGTGCATACGGGGATTTGTAACCGATGACAGGTGACATGGCCTTTGGGAATCTCATCTCTTTCAGACAATTTAATTCATTTCACGCTGCCGACTATATCACAACATGATTTATTTTCAGCTTCCAAATGTCATTCTCTGTCGATAGTGTTACCGACGGATTTGGAAAGCCTTCGGAAAGCAGAAGCCTTGAAGGCGGCATGGATGGTAACACCGGCCATTATCCCGAGCTCACGAGCGGCTTCCGGTACGATCTCGGCCACCAGACTCCCTCCTCCGCATTCCAGTTCTACACCAAGTTTCCGGCCGCTTTCGAATAGCGAAGAGACCCGGCATTCCAGCAGATTGCGGGCGCTGACAGCTTCGGGGTGCTTCTTGAAGAGGATGATGTCCTTCGAGGAAAGCTCGAACAGGCCACTGGCGGTTTCACGATTGCTGGCCGACAGCAGCAGTTCGCCCCCTTTCCAGCGGTAGGAGCACATCCCGTCCCGTTCGGTCATGTCGCTTAACTCCAGCAGGTTGATGTAGCCGACCGAACTTTGGCCCATGCGGATGCGGGCCAGCTGCTCGCTGGTGGTCTGCTCGACAATGCGCCCCTTTTCAATGAGCAGTGCGCTGTCGGTCATCAGGCGCATCTCGACCAGGGAATGGGAGATGAACAGGTAGGGGATGCCGAAACGTTCGCTGACGCTTTTCAGGTAAGGGATGATCTGAAATCGCAGGGTGTCGTCCAGCGCCGATAGTGGCTCATCCATCAACAACAGACGCGGATTGGCCAGTATGGCGCGCCCCAGAGCGACCCGCTGTTTTTCACCCCCCGACAGGTTTGTGACCCCCCTCCCCAGCAGATCCTCGATTTTCAGTACCCTGGCCAGTGAGTCGAAGTCGATTGTTCGCTGCTCCGGCGGACAGCGCCTGAAGCCGTACAGCAGATTGTTTTTGACGCTCAGGTGCGGAAACAGGCAGTGCTGCTGGAAGACGATGGCAATCCGGCGCTGCTCCGGGGGGAGATTGATACCCCTGCTGCTGCTGAAAAGGCAGTTGTCATCCAGAAAAATTTCTCCCAGGTCCGGCTGCTGCAGTCCGGCCAGCAGGCTGACCAGGGTCGATTTGCCGCTGCCGGATGTTCCGAAGATGCCGATCCTGTCTCCGGCAACGGTGAAGTCGGTTGAGAGACTGAAGTCGGCGAACCGTTTGTTGACCGCCATGCGGAGATTCATATCAGTCCCTCCGCGCCAGTTTTCTGGCGGTGATTTCATGTAGAAAGAGTACCGCCATCGAGATCAGCACTGAAACCAGACAGAGTGAAAGGGCCATGTTTTCACTGGTTGGTGAAGCGGCGTATTCGTAGATGGCCAGCGGGATGGTCTGGGTGACGCCGGGGATGTTTCCGGCCACGATGATCGTCGCGCCGAATTCTCCCAGGCTGCGGGCAAACATCAGTGAAGAACCGGCCAGCAGGCCGGGAACCGACAGCGGCAGGATCACGGTCAGCAGTGTGTCGTGCCAGCGTGCTCCCAGGGTGCGGGATGCCTTGATCAGCTGCGGGTCGATCGATTCCATGCCGATGCGCAGCGAGCGGACCAGTAACGGAAAGCCGACAATGGCCGAGGCGATTATCGCTGCCTTGAGCGTGAAAATCAGCCGGATGCCGGCTTCGTTCAACAGGGTTCCCAACCAGCCTCTTTTGCCGAGCAGCAGCAGCAGAAAATAACCGATTACCACCGGAGGGAGGGTCAGCGGCAGGTTGACGATAACTTCCAGCATCATTTTGCCGCGGAATTTGACGAAAGTGATCAGATAGGCAAAGGCGAAGCCGAACGGCAGTGACAGAACCGTCGCGGCAATGGCGACCTGCGCCGAAAGCCGGATTGCATCGTAATCCGCAGCTGACAGTGAAAGCATGGTATCCCCGGTAAGAAGCAGCGCTGCTGAAGCGCAAGCCCGTTATTTAATAGTAAATCCGTATTTCACCAGTATCTCTCTGGCTTCAGCGCTTTGGAGGAAGATGTAGAATGATGCTGCAGCGCCGTTTTTGGCGCCGCCGACCGTCAATGCCATCGGATAGGTTATCCGTGAATGCAGTTCCTGAGGAACGGTGAAGAGGATCCGGGCCCGTTTGGCCTGCAGGGCGTCGGTTAGGTAAACGAAGGCGCCATCCACCTCGCCCCGCTCGGCATACATCAGGCCCTCGCGCACGTCCCTTGCCATGACAAGTTTCTTATCCAGCAATTTGTCGAGTCCGGCTTTTCTGATCGCCTGGGCGGCGTACTCTCCGGCCGGCACGCTTTTGGGGCTGCCGATGGCGATCCTCTGCAGTTTGATCAGATCCTGCATTGATGACACCTTGCTGTCGTCACCTGCAAATACCAGGCTGTTGTCGGTAAATATGCGGATGCTGGCTGCGTCCAACTGTTTTTTGTTCTTCAGATACTCGATCCATTCCGGATTGGCGGAAATGAAGATGTCGGCCGGTGCTCCGCTTTCAATCTGCTTGGCCAAGGTTCCTGAGGCACCATAATTTTTCAGGAATTTGACAGCGGGATGTCGTCTGGCAAAGCTGTCGGAGATTTCGTTGACAGCTTCCTTGAGGCTGGCGGCTGCGGACAAATTGATCTCAGCGGCGGATACCCTTGTGGTGAAGGATAGCAGGGCGATAATGGTCAGAAAAATCGGAATACGGTTACACAGCATGATAAAAGCTCCCGAGATTGGATGTATGAGACATTTTACACAACGCGTGCCCAAAAAAAATCAATCACATTCATGTTGCATAACGCGGTGTTACGGGTTGCCTGTTTGAGCAGCAAACGGCCGGTACGCCAGGAAAATGGGCATGTACCAGGAAACTGCCTCGAATGTTGTCATCTGCTCTGCTCCCTTCCCTTCGGCTCCGCTCAGGGAACTGGATGGTGGGTGAGCGGAGTCGAACCCTAGTCTCCCAACATCCGCGCAAAAAAATCATCAGCCAGATTGATCGGTTCAGCCTTGTCAGATCCAGCAACAGTTGAAGTGCCGCTCAGCAGATGATCCGGAATTTCGGCCAGAAAACGGCTCGGTTTGCGCTCTTCAATAGCACCGTATTTGCGGCGGGTCAGGCAGCGCGAAATGGTCAGATATTTCCTGGCCCGTGTGATGCCGACGTAGCAGAGGCGGCGCTCTTCGGCCACGGTCGGATCCTCTTCGATCGAGCGCTTGTGCGGCAGCAGTTCCTCCTCCATCCCCACCAGCCAGACATGGCTGAATTCCAGCCCCTTGCTGGAATGCAGCGACATCAGTGTAACGGCATTCAGGCCATGCTCCTTGTCGTCTTCGCTGGGCTTGTCCTCGTCCATCAACGATATCCGCTCCAGGAAGGCCGAAAGTGTTCCGCGCGGGTTCAGCGCTTCGTAGGTTGCCAGCGAGTTGACTACCTGCTCGATGTTTTCGATCCTTTTTCTGGCCTGGGCGGCGTCGTTCAGCGTGCGGTACAGTTCGTCATCGATCCGCAATCGGTTGAAGAGGGTATTGACCTGCGCTCCCATGTTGTAAGAGTTGAAGCTGGACATGACCTCTTTCATCATCCCATGAAAGCTCAACACAGCTTTTTTGGACGATTCCGAAATCTCGGCAATCTCGGCTACCCGTCCCAGGGCTTCAAAGAGCGCCACTTCGTGCTCCATCGACCATTGGTTCAGCTTTATCATCGTCGTGTCACCGATCCCCCGCCGCGGAAAATTGATGATGCGCAGCAGTGAGGCCTCATCACTGGGGTTGTCGATCACCTTCAGGTAGGCGATGGCATCCCTGACCTCCTTGCGTTCATAAAACTGCTGTCCGCCGATTACGACATAGGGGATGCGCTCCATGCGCAGCTTTTCCTCGAAAGCGCGGCTCTGGGCGTTGGAACGGTACAGGATTGCCAGGTCGGACCAGAGCAGCTTATCGCGATATTGTTCCAGCATCATCCCCTCGACAACCTTGGCCGCCTCATCCTCCTCGCTGTCGGCAACCAGCAGTTCGATTTCCCGTCCGGCACCGCTGGCTGTCCAGAGCGCCTTGTCCGTGCGCAGCAGGTTGTTTTTTATGACGCTGTTGGCAGCGTCCAGAATCGCGCCGGTGGAGCGGTAGTTCTGCTCCAGCTTGATCGTCACGCAGCCGGGATAATCCTTGGCGAAATTCAGGATATTCTCCACCTCGGCCCCCCGCCAGCCGTAGATGGATTGATCGTCGTCCCCCACCACACAGATATTTCCGTGTTTTTTTGCCAGCAGCGAGATCAGCAGGTATTGCGAGGCGTTGGTGTCCTGGTATTCGTCCACCATGATATAGCGGAAGCGTTCCTGCCAGTAGCTGAGGATGGTGGGGGTTTTCAGCAGTCCCACCGAGAGCATGATGATATCGTCAAAGTCGATCGCATTGAAGCCCTTCAGCAGTTCCTGGTAGCGGGGATAGACGGCGGCCACCGCAATCTCCAGCGGATTGCTGCTGTCGGGCGTAAATTCCTTCGGTCCGATCAGGCGGTTCTTCAGGCCGGAAATCTTCCAGAGGATCTGGTCCGGGTCGATCTTTTTTGGATCGATGTCGCGTTCGCGCACCGCCTGCCGGACAACTCCGGCCTGGTCGGAGCTGGAGTAGATCGAAAAATTAGGCTTGAAACCCAGCGCGCGGATGTCGCGACGCAGGATACGTACACCCAGCGAGTGAAAGGTGGAGATGACGATTCCCTTGGCCAGCGCCCCGGCCATGGCGCCGACCCGGGCGTTCATCTCCTTGGCGGCCTTGTTGGTAAAGGTTACCGCCAGGATGTTTTCGGCCGGAACCCGCTTGTCTCTCAGCAGATGCACGATGCGGGTGGTTATGACCTGGGTCTTGCCGGAACCGGCCCCGGCCAATATCAGTAGGGCGCCTTCGGTAGTATTGACAGCACGTTGCTGTGGTGGGTTGAGTTTTTTCATGG
>JACMKN010000273.1 GCA_014380135.1 Deltaproteobacteria bacterium | reverse complement strand
TCCGGCCAGGAATCCGTCCAGTTTTCTGTTGTCGATATGGACGGGATCCCAATCCATGGCGGACAGCAGACCGCGCTTCTCGGCCAGCTTCTTCAGCTTCAGCAGCTCGGAGGTATTCACTGTGCCGGGCCTGAAGAAATACCTTAAAAACTTCCAGAGGTTTTCCGACCAGCCGGGCGCGACACCGGACGTATCCTTGTATCCATAGGGCTGGATCAGATCCAGCAGGTTCCCGTCGAAGCGCCCTTCGGAATAGGCCCGCACCCGCTGTGCCATCACGGAGGTGGGCGCGCCCCGTTCCAGTATCTTGAAGGAGGTAAAACCCATCCTGACATATTCATCCAGATCCTCGGGTCTGATGAACTCCGATCGCAGGTAGTTGGATGGATCGGCCAGTTTCTCGGCGGAGCATCTCAGTGCGCAGTAGTCAACCATGAAACCGCGGCTGGCGTGCCCCTTCTGGGAGGCGTGAGAGAGGTTGACCATGTGCTGTCCCGACAGGGGGCAGAACATCAGGCAGTTGGAGTTGGCGATCAGCTGCAGTTCCAGCTTGACCGCCTTCCGGATTGCCTTCAGCATTGCAAAGTCACGGTTGACGGAGATCGATTCGAGCGTTATGCAGTCGGCCCCCAGCTCCTCCCAGAATTTGGCCTTGGCCACGCTGTCAACCCGGGCGTATACCCCGACCCGCACCTTCAAAGCGGGATGCCGCTTTTTTATGATGGATATCAGAAACGGCAGCGAGACGGTTACCGCTGTCGCTCCGCACTCTTCGACCATCTCCAGCAAGCGTTCCAGATCCGCCTGGCCCTGGCGGGTGAACTCCCGGTTGTCCATGCAGGCGGTATTGATCAGGTAATTGAAGCCGATCCCCCGCTCCGTTGCGGATCGAACGTGCTCCCTGAGCTGTGCGACGGTAAGCGAAGACAGCATGAACGAGGCCCGGCCGCCGCCGATACTGTCGGAGGGGAGCTTGCCGAACAGTTCGGTAACCGGATACCCTTTGATAGCATCGAGAAAGTCGGGTTTGAAATTGGTAGCAACGGACAGTTTCATAAATCTCCTCCGAAAGTACTGCTGATCCCTCATCCGGCCTTCGGCCACCTTCTCCTTTAGGCCCCTGAGGGAGAAGGGTAGTGCAGGAGCAGCCTTGATATCGTGCCGTAATACTGTACACTGATTTCCATCCCATGAAAATCCTACTGATCAGCACGAACCGCAACCAGCTCCCCATGCCCGTGATGCCGATCGGCGCCTGCATCGTCGCGCAGGCCGCGGAACAGGCCGGACACACCGTTTTCTTACTGGACCTGATGTTCGCGAAGGATCCCCCGGCCGACATCCAGGCGGCCCTGACCCGCTGGCAGCCCGACGCAGTCGCACTTTCGGTCCGCAACATTGACAATGTGGACATGCGCAACCCACTGTTCTTCCTGGATGGCCTGCAGGGTATCGTGCAGACGGTCCGCAGCGGGAGCTGTGCTCCCATAATCCTGGGAGGGGCGGCACTCGGAATCATGCCTGAGCAGATCCTGCGCCTGGTGCCCGATTGTGTTGCCGTAATCGGCGATGGCGAACTTGTCTTTCCTCAGCTCCTCGATCGCATCTCGCGCGATGAGCACTTCCGGGATCTGCCCGGTATCGCCCGTATCGAAAAGGGCGTCTTCCAGCTGAACAGTTCCGCTGCTGCGGGGTTTTCTGCGACCTGCCCGGCGCCTGACTACCAGCGCTGGCTGAACATCCCGGCCTATCGTTCCCGGATGGCCACGGTTCCGATCCAGACCAAGACCGGCTGCCGGTACCAGTGCGTCTACTGCACCTATCCGAAGATCGAGGGGAACAGCTGCCGCCTGAAGGATCCCGGCAGCATAGCCGATGCCGTAGTGCGGTTCGCCGCAGCCGGGTTGCGCGATATCGAGTTCGTGGACAGCGTGTTCAATGCGCCGCTGGAGCATGCCATGGCGGTCTGTGCGGCCCTGGCCCGCGTCAAACATCACGCCCGGCTCCAGTGCCTGGAGCTGAATCCGCGTGATTTTGACGATGAACTGGTGTCGGCCATGGAACGGGCCGGCTTCGCGGGCATGGGCATTACCCTCGAAAGCGCTTCCGATCCGGTTCTGCAGGGACTGCGCAAAGGTTTCACCAGCCGCGACGTGCAGAATGCCGCCGTCGTGGTGGCCCGGCACCGGATTCCCTGCGCCTGGGTCTTCCTGTTCGGAGGGCCGGGCGAGACGCCGGAAACGGTGCGGGAAACGCTGCTCTTTGCCAGGAAGCATATCCGGCCCGGGGACGTGGCCTTCTTCAATAGCGGCATACGCATCTACCCCGGAACGGAGCTGGAATCCATTGCCCGAACAGAGGGGCTGCTCACGCGTCCGGCGGAAGAGATGCTTGCTCCCCTGTTCTATCTCTCGCCGGAGGTGGATGCGGAGTGGCTGGACCAGGAACTGAAAAACGCCATGAACAGTCAGATGAACTTTATCAACATGGCTGCCATGGGGCACGCCCTGCTGCCGGCCATTCACCGGATCAGTTATTTACTCGGACTGCGGCCGCCACTCTGGAGACACACCGGGATCATCAGGCGTGTGCTTAGGCTGGCGGGCATGGATGTATAAAAAAGGACAGGTAAAAAATGAAAGAAACAAAGAAACATGAATCGCTGAACGGGTCAAGCGGCAACGCTTATATCGCCTCCTTCGCCTGCGTTGTGCCGCCCTTCAGCACAGATCAGGCCTCTTCCGCGGAGCTTGTAAAGAAACACTACGCTTCGAAACTGAACGCCCGGAGTCTGGGGCTGATCAGGGCGACCTTTTCCCATCCGGGCATCCGGAAAAGGCATTTCGCCGTGGATGACCCGGCGCGCATCATGGACGAATCACCCGACCAGAAGATAGCACGGTTCACCGAAAAATCCATCGAGCTCTCCAGCCAGGCCGTTAGCAAGGCTCTGGACCAGGCGGGTGTGAGCGTCCGGGACGTGACGTGCCTGATTGTTAACACCTGTACAGGTTACATCTGCCCCGGTATATCGACCTATCTCATGGAACGGCTGGGCCTCCCCCGCAACACCAGGTTGTACGACCTGGTGGGGAGCGGATGCGGAGGGGCGATTCCCAATCTCCAGTTGGCAGAGTCCCTGCTCAAGACGAATGGCGGCGTGGTGGTGAGCGTTGCCGTTGAAATCTGCAGCTCGGTTTTTCAGATGGACAATGATCTGAGCCTGATCCTCTCGAACGCACTTTTCGGTGACGGAGCGGCGGCGGCAGTGCTAATGTCCAGTCCGGCGGGCTTTGAGCTGGTTTCTTCGGCTGTACGCTATGTACCGGAGCAGCGCGACGCCATCCGTTTTGTTCACAAGGAGGGACAGCTCCATAATCAGCTTTCCACTAAACTTCCCGACCTGGTTAAAATAGCTGCGGCAGAGGTGGTGGCCGATCTGCTTGCGGCGCAGGGCTTGAAAACCGCTGACATCAAGCATTGGGCATTCCACACCGGCGGCGAGAAGATCATCAACGCCGTTCGGGACGAAATCGGGGTTCCCGAGGAGCAGCTCCGGGCAACACGCACGATCCTGGCGAACTACGGCAACATGTCGTCGCCAACGGTCTGGTTTGTCCTGGAGGAGCTCCTGCGCAACGGCATCGCGGCGGGGGAGTGGTGCGTTATGGTCGCCTATGGAGCAGGTCTCTCGGCCCATGCCTGCCTGCTGAGAAAGGCCTGGTGTTTAATTCCAGGGGAAGTGATTGAGGCGGAGATTATCTGAGTAGCACTATCCATACGGAAAAAGGGCCACTGTGACGAATGCGAGCCTATCGGAAAAAGTGTTGAAAGCCGCTAACCATCTGAAATTAGGTTGTTAGCGGATTTCTATTTACTCATTGTTATTATTGATATTTTTGTTTTTCAACACCTTAACCGACCGGCTTGCGACGAATGTAGTGGTTCATTTTGTTGCGGGGGAGGTGGTTATTTATTGATATTTATAAAGGGCCTGCGAAGGGCTCGGTCGATAGGCCCCATTTCCTGCATATCTTCCGGCAACGGGGCAATACTGGAAAGGCGATCATCCTTGAAACCAATTGCATATAAATTGTCGCTACGGCCAAAAGCGTCGTCGTGTATCTTAAATATAAGTTGTTTTTCACCATTTGCCAGTGTGGCACTGACCGGCTTCCCTATGAGTTGGACAACCTCTTGTTGAGTCATACCAGGGGCCAGATCAGTAGTGTTGAATTTGGACACACAGGCAGTAAGAGCCAACAGTGGTAAAACGATCATCAGGAATTTCATGACGCCTCCATTTTTCATTAGGTATCAACTAAGAGAGCCGTTTCAAGATACCACCGAATGAACGGAAAGCAAGTGAATGTTAATCGATGGACCCTTCCGGGGACGTTGTTTATTTGTTGATTAACTCGGGATTAAATGTAGGGGCAGCCGGGTCAGGCTTCCAAGATGCCAAGTTGAAATGATTTGAGTATGCCGAACCTCCTCCATACACTCTCCCGCCTCTACATCGACCGCACCAGGAACTCCCCGAAGAGGTCAGCCCGTGACACTAGACAATCAAAATTACTAATAACGCCGTGAAGCCATATACTACAAGGTTTCAAGGCGTCTTTAGTTTTGTGATTTTCTTTAATGGTTGTATGGTGCATGAATCAGACGTGCTTCATCGGATGCTCCTTCAGCCACTCCCGTAATGCCTCGTTCATGCGGGTCTGCCACCCTTTTCCCGTGGCCTTGAAGGCTGCCAGGATTTCCAGATCAAAGCGGACGGTTTGCGATGCCTTGGTAAGGCCCGCCGGCCGCCCCCTGCGGATAAGCTCTGTACCTTGCATAAGGTCAGCTTTTCCAAACCAATCATCGGTCAATTCCGGAGCATCGTCTGGGTCAACTAAGGTGTTTTTTGTAACGGCTGATTTCGCGGTCATTTGCGTACCTCATAGAAATAATTCGGCGGGCGGCGGTTCTCGGAGTCCAGACAATTACAACTATCTGATCACCCAAAAGCCCAACTGTAAAGAAACGCTCCTCGCCGTAGTCAAAACGATCATCACGAGCAATAAAATGAAGTCCATTAAAAACCTTGTCGGAATCAGCAAAATCAAGCCCACGCTCCAACAGCGTCTTTTCTCTTTTCACAGTATCGAACTCGATGATCATAAGTTTAATGTAACAACAAGAATACGACACGTCAATAATAAATGTTACAACATAAAAACTATCCTGATTGCATTTGGCATGAAGTTTGAGGCACTAAAATCTGTGCCGCGAGCGGAACTGATCCCCGAGAAACCAGCCCCTGAAAAAATCAAAGTTGTTCAACAGAACCTTCAGAACACCCTTCTCCCTTTTCTTGACAAAATAGTTCCCCCTGAACATGGCCGGGCTGAAAAAAATCTTGATGTTTTCCCAGTTCATCAGGCGATTGAGCTGCCGATTGGTCAGGTTGCGGGTTCTGACGTTGCAGATGAAACCGGTATACCTGCTCAGGTCGGCCGGGTTGGTAACCAGGCCGGCTTCCAGCAGCTCTTCGCGAATCCGGGTCCCCGGGTAGGGAGTGACGCACTGGACATAGGGCAGGTCGATCCGCAGCCTGCGCGCGGCCCGGAAGACTTCCCGGATATCCTCGCGGTCGTCATCGGGATTGCCGACGATAAACCCTCCCATGACGCCGATTTCATGTTCCCGCAAGCGGCTTACGGCCAGCTCGGTCTTCTCCCGGATGTCCCCTTTTTGAAACAGCTGGAGGTTTCTCGTTTGCACGGCCTCTATCCCCAGGAAAACCAGTATGAAATTGGCCCGCGCCAGGGCCGGGATAAGCTCGGGATCATTGACAATACCGGCAACCGAGGCCTGGACCAGATATTCCATGCTGTTCAGGCCATGTTCGACGATGGCTTCGGCGATTTTCCTGAAGCGGGTGGCGTCCAGCGTAATATTGTCGTCCACCAGCAATACCGTTTGCGTCCCGCGACTCTGCAGCTCCTTCAGGTCGGCGATGACCCGCTGGATGGCATGGCAGCGGAAGCTTGAGCCGTACATCCCGGTAATGGAGCAAAAGGTACAGGGCATGGTGCAACCGCGCGACGTTTCGACACAATCCATCTTCCTGTTGAAATAGGTGAAGTTGTCCAGAACGCGGGCGTTTCTGTCGGGCAGCGGTAGTTGCTGTACATCCAGGAGTTCAGCGGTCGGGTTGTGAATGAAGACTCCGTCACGGAGCCATGACAAACCCGGAACGGTTGCAAAATCCCTGGCGCCCTCCAGGGCTGCCACCAGTGCCGGCAGGGACTGCTCCCCTTCGCCCCGCACAAGAAAATCGAACGGCGCTGCATTCCCGCAGGTCAACTGTACCTGTGCCAGACTGGCATGGTATCCGCCCAGCACGATTCTCGCCCCCGGTGCAAACTCCCGGCAGATCGACATCACTTCCAGGGCGCTTTCATACTGGAAACTCATGCTGCTGATGCCGATCAGTTCGGGGCCGAACTTTGCCAGAAACGCCTTCAGCCAGGAGCGGATATTCCGGTGAACCAGCACCAGATCGACGATCCTGACTTCATGGAATGTGAGATGAGCGGCAATGGAACAGAGGCCCAGGTTGGGCACCTTGATGATCCGGTGAAAGTTATTGGCCGCATCAGGCATGGCCAGGAGCAGTATTTTCAAGGTTCCATCCTTCTCAATCCCCGGCTTCCAGGTGGAAACCGCCCGTCAATCACTCTGCGCGCCAATTAC
>JACMKN010000040.1 GCA_014380135.1 Deltaproteobacteria bacterium | reverse complement strand
TCTTAACCACAAAAAAGGGACACAATTTATTGCGCCCCTATTGAAGCCATGATACTCGCTACAGATCAGACCAGCTTTACAATGTCATGCCCTGCAGCCATCAACTCACCCACCACCATCTCCGCCACTCCGGAAGTTTTGTAGCCAGCGCTGAAGACAATTCCAGAGTGAATTACACGACTAACGGATGATAACTACCGTGACAAAATCACGCCATTTATATAAAATAAACCATAGGTAACAACTAACGCAGAAGAGGAGGCGGCCATGAAAAAAATACTTGCAGTGTTGGCAGTTGTGGCGACGTCCCTGTTGTATTCGACACCTGCTTTTTCCGAACAGAAGGCGACAGGATTATCTGACGATTACGGTCAGTACAAGGCCTATGAATTAAATAAGGATCAATGCCTGATCGTGGCTAAAAATTGTAGTGGTGCAAGTGATACTGTTTTAAAGAGGGTTGAACGGCTCAACAAGGAAATTGATAAAGGATCCTCTGTGTACACCCCTGAAGAGTTGAAGGGACTCCAGGAACAGTTGAACTGGATCTACTACGAGAGTGGCGATTTCCCGGCAGTCACGATGTAACGAAGAGGACGCTTGAAGGTGTTGGTACGAAATACTACCGTTGAATTATGGTGAGGAAGGTACTGGATATTTTCCCATCTTAAAAACAGATGGCAGGCAGGTTGTGCCGGCTGCGGGTCACGGTTGATCATCTTAACCGTGACGTCGAAACCATGACAATATGGCTTCAATAGATTGATTGCCTGACAGCTGATCAACGACCCGCCCCTGTTTCAGCAGCATGATTACCGGTATGCTGTGCACCCCGAATCGTGAAGCAAGGGAAGGGTTTTCCTGGGTATTGATCTGGGCAACGGCCGCCTGTCCGGCCAACTGTTCTGCAACCTTTCGCACCGCCGGTGCGAATGAGATGCAGTGCGGTCACCAGGGTGCCCAAAACTCAGCCAGCACCGGTCCGGTGAAGGAATGGATGAAGTTGTCGAAGCTGAGATCATTCAGTTGCTGCGGCCGATAGTAAAGGGGCGGCAGCGTACTCTTGCAACTGCCGCAATGCCCCTTGAGTCCTTCTTTATCAGCAGGTATCCGGTTTCCCGTCCCGCAGGATGGGCACTTTACCATGTAAGATAAAACTGGCATGATTCCCCCCTCTGTTTAATGTGATATTCAGGAAACAGTTGCTGCCAGATTATATCACAGTTCCTGCTCGTACTGCTTGACAATGGCCTGATAACGCTCACCAAACTCCGGGGATACCTGCTCTTCAGCGTCCTTATACCCCAGCAGGATGCCGGTACGCATGGTTTCAGGAATCACTCGTTCCGCTAAGGGGTAGAGAATGTCATCTTCCTTGCTGATATGGTCACGCAGCAGAACAGCATACCCCAAGGCATTATCTGCAATTATCTGATAGTTGTCCGTAAGGCCTGCCTGTGCCTCATGAACAGCAGATTCCATGGCACGGACAAAACTGCGGCCTTGATCATGCTCCATCAGCATGGCGGCTACCGGACTGTGTTCCTTCGGCATGCCGTTATCGATCAGTGCCTTGAAGAGGATATCTTCTTCCTTGGCATGATGAAAACGGTCGGCATACTGACGAATGAAGTCGATGCCATCGAGATAAAATTGCCACTGGAGGTAATGCCCTTCAGCCGTTCGGGGGGCATTTTTCTCAAGCAGTGCGACCATCCGCAGGATCAGACCGTGCTCGTCCACCAGCGTTTGTGTAATGTCCGTTTTCATCAGGCCCTCCTGTTGCCGTCGATGCCCACAATCACAGTCTTCAGTGGAATATCCCGACCGCTTTTCTGAATCGCTTCCTTGACCATCATATCGAGCCCGCGGCAGCATGGCACTTCCATGATTGCTACGCTGACACGTGGCGTTTCGTTGGTTGAAAAGATGTCAGCCAGCTTGTCCACATAGCTGGAAGTATCATCCAGCTTCGGGCAGGCGATAGCCAGCGCCTTGTCTTTCAACAGATCCTGATGCATGCTCCCCATGGCAAAAGCAACACAGTCGGCGCATACAAGAATATCAGCGTTCCTGAAGTAGGGCGCGGTTGGCGGTACCAGATGAAGTTGCACCGGCCACTGCCTGAGTTCAGATGTTGCCTTTATGTTGCTCGTTTCTTCTGTTAGCGGTCTTTCGATTACTTTTGCCATGCTGCCGGAGCAGCCACATCCCGGATTTCCCATGATTTACTCTCCTTTTTTCGCTAAATGTTCGTTGATTTCCTGCTCAATTTTCGCTTCATCTTCTTTGGATAAGCCGTGAATTGACACCACATCCTTCAAGTGGCAGATCCCCACCTTGCAGGCGGTGCAGCCTATGTCGAAACGGGCAAGAATGTCACCGATCTCCGGATAGGTCTGCATCACATCCTGTATTGCTTGATCGCCAAGTTCATTGCTGAAATTCATTGAACACCTCCTCGCTCTTTTATGAATCCAGCTTAGCGTAATAATTGGCAAAGAAGTTTGATGTGGATCAATAAACTGATTTCATTTTCGGAGGGAGAACTGAATGCAGGAAGGTATGTGATCATGATCAACCCGTTATATGACTCAACTTAATGAAGTTTAAGTCTAAGCGGGCATTCCGGCCAGTTTTGTTTCACAAACAGTCAATCGCTCCTTCAGTTCCCGATCCTTTTTCCAACGCTCGGATACATCCCGCATGATCGATGCACAGCCCTGCATTTCGCCTGCTTCGTCGTGCAGCAACACCAGGCTGAACTCCAGCGAAATACGGGAACCGTCCTTGCGAACGCCAGGTGACGAAAGGAGGCCGGTCTTGTATTTTGTTTCTCCGGACGCCATTACCCGCCGATAGCCTTCCCAATGGCGACTCCGAATATTTTCCGGAATGATCAGATCAAGTGACTGCCCCACAGCTTCAGTTGTAGTATGGCCGAACATCTGCTCTGCTCCGCTGTTCCAGAATCGAATAATTCCTTCCCGGTCTGAAATGAGAATTGCATCCGGGGCGCCGTTAACAGCCTGATTCAATAGCCTGTCCATATTCCCTCCAGTTTGGAACTGATAGTGTTTTCTGACATTTGTTGATTCACATCAACAACTGTTGACGCTTTCATCGTTGTTCCCTGTCACGCCTCTTTTTCAGCCCGAGCCTGCCCCTCCATCTGGATGGGGGAGGGGCAGGTCAATTACTCCTTTTTTTCTTTGCCGAACTTCAGATAGAGCGACGGCAGCACCACCATGTTGAGCAGGGTGGAGGACAGCAGCCCCCCGAGTATTACGATGGCCAAAGGGGACAGGATCTCGTTGCCCGGCTTATCGGATGCAAAGGCAAAGGGAACCAGCGCCAGACCGGCCGCCAGCGCCGTCATGATGACCGGACGCAGACGCTCCAGCGAGCCCTGCAGTACAGCCTCCTGCAGATTTTTTCCCTCCTCTTCCATCAAATGCTTGTAGTGTGAAATCAGCAGAATACCATTTCGTGTTGCTATGCCGAACAAGGTGATGAAACCGACCAGCGAAGCTACGCTGATGACCCTGGAGGTGAAGTAGACGGCAATTATTCCCCCGATGAAGGCCAGCGGCAGGTTGACCATGACCAGCAAGGCGTCTCGGAAGGAGCGAAATTCGATATAGAGGATCAGGATGATGAAGAGCAACGAAACCAGGCTCAAAAGACCGATGGTCCTGGTGGCCTCGGCCTCGCTCTCGAACTGTCCGCCATACTCCACGTAATAGCCCTCCGGGAGCTTGACCTTCTGCTCTATGTTGCTGCGCACATCCTCGAAAACGCTGCGCAGATCACGGCCGGCCACGTTGGCCTGAACGACGATCTTGCGCTGGGCATTCTCCCGGGTGATGGTATTCGGCCCCTTGGCGGAAACGACCCGGGCTACCGTGGATAGCGGAATCATAACTCCGGACGGGGTGTCGATCATGACGTTTTCGATGCTGCCGGTACTGTCGCGAGCAGCGTCGGGAAACTTCACCACCACATCGAAACCCCGGTCCCCTTCCAGGGTACGGGTCACAACCATGCCGGCGGTGGCGGCCTCCATCGCCTCCGCCACGCCTGACATGGTCAGGTTGTACCGGGCCATCTGCGCCCGGTCGGGGATGATCCGGACCTGGGGGATATCCTTCTGCTGTTCCACCGACAGGTCCGCCAGGCCGGCAACATCGGCAATGGCAGCCCGGATCTCTTCCGCCGTACTCCGTAACCGGAAAAGCTCCGGACCGTAGACCTTGATGGCGAGATTGGCCATGGTGCCGGACAGCATGTGGTCGATCCGGTGGCCGATCGGCTGCCCGAAGGTAATGGTGGCCGGCATGCCGGCCATGGCCTTGCGCAGTTCCGCCATGACCTCCTCCAGCTTGCGCTCCTTCATATCCAGCTTGGCCTCGATCTCGGTCATGCTGGCCGCCTTGCCGTGCTCGTCCATGTCGCCCCGCCCGGTTCTGCGGGCCGTCTTCTTGATGTTGGGATGGGCCAGCAGCGTCTTTTCCACCTGCAGGGCGATTGCCGCCGATTGTTCCAAAGAGGTTCCCGCCGAGGTAACGATAACCACCGTCAAGGCGCCTTCGTTGAAGGCCGGCAGAAATGAGCGCCCGGTCATGGCAAGCGGAATCATGGCCAGGGCAAATGCCAGCACTGATCCCGCGATCACCAGCTTCGGCCGGGTAACCGCCAGGTGGAGCGTGGGGCGATATAGGCGCTGCAGCCAGCGTACCACGACACTCTCTTGCTCCCGTTCCAGGCATTTGGCCCGCGGCAGCAGGTATGAGCAGAGGGCCGGGGTCACGGTCAGGGCAACCAGCAGCGATGCCCCGATGGAGACCATGTAGGAAATTCCGAGCGGCCGCAACAGCCGCCCTTCGACGCCGGTCAGGAAAAAGAGCGGCAGGAAGACCATCATAATGATCATGGTGGCATTGACTATGGAGGCGCGGATCTCCTTGGAGGCGTCGAAGATCACCTTGCGTGCCGGGGATTGTGCGCTTTCCGGTTTCAGGCGGTTTTCCTGTAAACGCCGGAAGACGTTCTCCACATCGATGATGGCGTCGTCGACAATGACACCGATGGCGATGGCCATGCCCCCCAGGGTCATGGTGTTGATGGAGATGTCGAAAATCCGCAGGGCAAAGATGGCGAACAGCAGCGACAACGGCATGGCTACGATGGAAATCAGGGTGGTCCGCACATTGCCCAGGAAGAGGAAGAGGATGATGATAACCAGCAGCGCCCCTTCGGTCAGAACCTTCCTGATGTTGTCGATGGCCCGCTCGATGAAATCGGACTGCCGAAAGATATCGGTCTCCAGCTTCATGCCGGCCGGCAGACTCTTCTGCAGTTCCGCCAGCTTCCCTTCCAGCCGTTTGGTCAGCTCAAGGGTATTGGCGGTGGGGTGTTTCTGGATCGAGATCACCACTGCGGGCTTGCCGTTGGCCGAAGCGTCGCCGTATCTGAAGGCCGGACCGATGACGATTTTCGCCACATCCCGGACCAGGACCGGCACGCCGCCCCTGGTAGCCACCACAACCTGTTCCAGATCGGCTGTGTTGCGCACCCGGCCCACGCCCCGGATCATATACTCCTGGCCGCCCTTCTTCATCACTCCGGCGGCAAAATTTTCATTGGCCCCCTTGAGGGCCGTGATTACCTGCCCCACCGTAACACCGAAGGCTTGCAGGCGTTGCGGGTCGAGCTCCGCCTGGTACTGACGGGTGTCACCGCCGATGTTGGAAACCTGTGAAACCCCCGGCACCGCCAGCAGACGCTTGCGCATTACGAAGTCGGCAGTTTCCTTCAGTTCCATGGTGTTGTGCCTGTCGCTGATCAGGGACACGTGCATGATCTCCCCCATGATCGAGGAGATCGGCGCCAGTTGGGGAACCGCATCAGCCGGCAGGACGCCGGCCAGGGATTGCAGCTTTTCGTTGACCACCTGGCGGGCCTTGTAGATATCGGTCCCCCAGGTGAACTCGACCCACACCGTGGAAAGGCCGGCCACCGTATAGGAACGGACCCGGCGCACGCCGCTGGAACCGTTAACGGCACTTTCAATAGGATAGGTAACGACCGTCTCCACCTCTTCCGTGGCCATGCCGTGGGCCTCGGTGATGATGGTAACCGTCGGGGCGGTCAGGTCCGGCAGTACATCCACCGGCATATTAAAGGTTATATAGGTGCCTACCACCAGCACCAGCAGTGACGCCACAACGACGATCAGCCGGTTTTCCAGGGCCAGGCGGATTATTTTATCAAGCATGAATGTTTCTCCTTATTCAATTTCAGATCAAGGATGAAATCAAGGCGGCAAGGATTGAGGCGACGAAGCGTACAACAAGTACGTTGAGGAGCCGAAGACGAGCCAACGAAGATAGCGCCTTGATATGGAATTGGATTAATGGGCGTGGCCCTGATCAGCGCCACCCTTGGCGGCGGATTCGGCCTGTTTGACGTAATAGGCGCCGCGGGTAACCACCCGTTCGTCCCCCTTGAGACCGCTGGTGATCTGGACAAAGCCGCCATCCTCGACGCCGATCTTCACTTCCCGCCTGTCAAAGGCCTCGCCCGACGACTGGATAAAGACAAACCAGCGCCCCTCGTCTTCAGTCAGTGCCTCTTTGGGCACAGCCAGCGCCCCGGCAACAGAACCGGTCCGAATGGCTACATTGGCAAACAGTCCGACCTTGAGGCGTCCGGATTGATTGGGGACCTCGAACAGAACCGGCAGGGTTCTGGTCTGGGGATCGAGCATGTCGCCGACCGACACCAGCCGCGATGGCTTGAATTGGCCGGTCAGACCGGCCACGGTAAAGGTTGCATTGAGCGACTTGCCGGCAATGCC
>JACMKN010000272.1 GCA_014380135.1 Deltaproteobacteria bacterium | reverse complement strand
CACCACCAATATTCCGATTGCGATCGGCCTGATCTTGATGATGTATCCCCCCTTTGCCAAGGTGAAATACGAGGATATGCCGGAGGTCTTTCAGAATAAAAAAATATTGGGGATTTCGCTGATACAGAACTGGCTGATCGGGCCGCTGCTGATGTTCGTGCTGGCTGCGTTGCTGGTGCCGGACAAACCGGAGTACATGGTGGGTTTGATTATGATCGGACTGGCGCGTTGCATCGCCATGGTGATCGTCTGGAACGAGCTGGCCAAGGGCAATACCGAGTACGCCGCCGGGCTGGTGGCCTTCAATAGCATCTTCCAGGTGCTGTTCTACAGCGTCTATGCCTGGTTTTTCATCACGGTCCTGCCGCCGCTGGTGGGCTTGAAGGGGATGGCAGTCAACATCAGTATCGGACAGATCGCCGAGAGTGTCTTCATCTACCTGGGCATCCCCTGCATCGCCGGTGCCTTGACCCGTTTGATTGGCGTGAAGGTCATGGGCAAAGAGCGCTACCACCGCGAATTCGTGCCCAAAATCAGTCCGTTGACCCTGATTGCGCTGCTCTTCACGATCGTGGTCATGTTCAGTCTGAAGGGCAATCTGATTGTGCAGTTGCCGTTGGACGTGCTACGCATCGCCATTCCGTTGATGATCTACTTTATCGTCATGTTCCTGGTTTCGTTCTGGATGGGCAAACGCCTGGGGGCCGATTACAGCAAGACCACCACCCTGGCCTTTACCGCCGCCAGCAACAACTTCGAGCTGGCCATTGCCGTGGCGATTGCGGTTTTCGGTCTCAATTCCGGTGCTGCTTTTGCCGCGGTTATCGGTCCCCTGGTTGAGGTGCCGGTTATGATCGGGCTGGTCCACGTCGCCTTCTGTTTTCAGCGGCGCTGGTTCGCCGGGCAGGCGTAAACAATGTTGCATGATTGAAGAAGGGGATTCCGCCGCGGAATCCCCTTCTGCTGTTTCTGCTCATGTGAAAGTCGTTCAGATCATAGCATTCCGCCAAAAGTTTCCCGCTCGTCCTCCGAGAACATCCGGTCCACATCCATGATGATCAACAGGCGCTCGGCGTGGTTGAACACGCCGGTGATGAACTCCAGGCCGATGCCGCCGGACAGAACCATTGAGGGAGGGGGCTGGATCTCACTGCTGTGGATGCGGATGACCTCCGAGACGGCGTCAACGATGAAACCGGCCAGCGCACCGGCCACGTCCATGATGATGATGCGGGTGTTGGCGTTGTTTTCGTTTTCCATCAGTCCGAAACGCTTGCGCATGGAGATGATCGGGATGACCTTGCCGCGCAGGTTGATGATCCCCTCTATATGCTGCGGCGTGTTGGGCATTCTGGTGATGGTCGGCATGCGGATGATCTCGCGAACCTTGAGAACTTCTACTCCGTATTCTTCGTCAGCCAGCATGAAACTGACCAGCTGGATCAGTTCGTCGCGTTGTGTTGAACCGTCTGTTTTTACCAGAGCGCTTGTTGACATGGGAATCTCCGTTTGATGATTTCTGTTTTTGGCTTCGACTCCGCTCAGTCAACCCTCAATTCCGTTCCCTGAGCGGAGTCAAAGGGAGGTTACAGTTTAAACTGCTGCACCAACCGCTGCAGCTCTTCGGCGTTGCCGGTCAGCTGGCTGGCGGCGGTGGCTGCCTGATGCGCGCCGCCGGCCGTGTCCTGCACAACCTCGGTGATCTGCATCATGTTGTTGGAAATCTCGCTGGTTGTGGCGGTCTGCTCTTCGGCGGCGGTGGCGATCTGGTTGACCTGCATTGCTACGGCATTGACCTGCTCCAGTATGTCGCGCAGCGCCTCACCTGATCTGCCGGCCTCGATTGTGCCGGCCTCCACCTGTCGCACGCCCTGTTCCATGGCGGCAACCGCCCCCCTGGTCTCCCCCTGGATGGCCTTGATCATCTCGCCGATCTCGCGGGTGGCACGGGTCGTGCGCTCCGCCAGTGCCCGCACCTCGTCGGCCACAACAGCAAAGCCGCGTCCCTGTTCACCGGCGCGGGCCGCTTCGATGGCGGCATTCAGCGCCAGCAGATTGGTCTGGTCGGCAATGTCCTCAATCGTGCCGATGATGGCGCCGATCTGGTCGCTGCGTGCCCCCAGGCTTTCCACGGTTCCGGCCGATTCCTGTACTTTTGCTGCAATCTGGCCCATGACCGCGATGGTGGCATCCACAACCAGTGCGCCGTTTTGTGCGGATTGCGCGGCGCGATGGGCTCCCTCCGCTGCCATCTGGCAGTTTTGGGCGATGTCGCCGCTGGTGGCCGACATTTCTTCACCGGCGGTGGCGACGGTCGCAGACTGGGCCGCGACTTCCTCGGCGCCGGTGGCGATGCGGACGGCGGTCGAGTTTACCTGAGCCGCTGCCGATGCAACCTGGGAGGAACTTTCAGCCACCTTCCGGATCGCCTGGGAAAATGAATCAGCCATGGCGTCGAAGGAGTCCCCAATGGTTCCCAGTTCGTCCCTGCTGGGCAGGCGCACGCGTTGCGACAGATCGCCATTGGCCATGGCGTCACTGGCGTGTATCAATGCATTGGCTGCCGATGAAATCGAGCGGATGATCATGAAGCCCATAATCAATGATACCAGCACTGAAACGACAATTGTGCCGATGACCAGCATCAGGGTTTTTCGATAGTTGGACTCCGCTTCGTCAAAAGTTTTTTTCGCCTCGGCGGCTTCGTTTGCCATAATTGCCTTGGCAGCCTCGTCGGCCGGCTTGAAGGTCGGGTTACAGCGGGTAATGATCAGGTGGGCCGCTTTATCGAAATCTCCGGCCAGTTCGGCCTCGATGACCGGCAACAAACCCTCCTTGACGAAGACCGCCCGCTTGGCGGCAAAATCTTCGGCCAGTTTTCTCTCGCCCTCGCTTAATGTGCCGGAAGTGTAATCGCCCCAGATCCTGGTGATTTCTTCGATATTCTTCTTGACGATGTCGGTGTGAAAGGTAGCGGCATGGTCATGCAGCTTGACGATCTCCGGGTTGACCGGATTGTGCTGCAGCGCCAGCAGGGTATGGATGCGGTTGTCGCGCATCAGTCCCATGATCTGGTCGACCTTGAGAACATTGGTTAAGTTTTCCTTGTAGACGGCGTCGATCTCATTATTGGCCGACTTCATGCCGGCCAGTCCCAGAACGCCGACGACGGTCACCGAAAGGCAGCCAACCAGCAGGATAATCATGATTTTGGTCTTGATGCTGAAATTCATTTGGGGGCGCCCCTTTTCAATTGGAATCACAATTTTACCGGCGCATTATTAGCATAGAAGCATTTGATAAGAAAACGGTTATTTTAATGTGAGAGACAAAAACTTCAACCTTTTCAATTGCTGTTTCTGCAAACTGGAAATTGAAACAAAGTGCAGCGGTTAGTCACATGGAGGTAGCCTGATGTCGTACATTGACCACATCATATCCAGGCGCCTGATTTTTGCCATCACGCTGACCGCCATCACCCTGGTGGTGGAGGTCATCGGCGGCATCTGGTCCAATTCCCTGGCATTGCTGTCCGATGCCGGGCATGTCTTCCTGGATCTGTTCGCCCTGCTGCTTTCGCTGGGAGCGATCAAACTGGCTGCCCAGCCCGCCACAGAGCGCCATTCCTACGGTTGGCACCGGGCCGAGGTGCTGGCTTCGCTGGTCAATGGTCTGACGGTGCTGCTGATGGCAGGTGGTATTCTTTACGAAGGGAGCAAGCGGCTGATCGCTCCCGAGGCGGTGCAGACGGTTCCGATGCTGGTGGTTGCAGTTCTGGGGCTGATTGCCAATCTGCTGGCGGCCAAGGGGCTGCACGGTCATGCCCATGACGACCTGAATGTGCGCAGCGCCTTCCTGCATGTCCTGGGCGACGCGGCCGCTTCGGTGGGGGTTATTGCAGGTGCGGTCCTGATGCGCTTCACCGGCTGGTATCAGGCCGATCCGCTCATATCTATTGCAATCGGTCTGCTGATCCTGGTGGGCTCCGTACGCCTGATGCGGGAGGCGCTTCATATCCTGATGGAGGGTGTCCCGCGCGGCTTGTCGGTAGAGCAGGTAGCGGAGCGGATTCGCGGAATCGCAGGTGTGGCGGATGTTCATCATCTCAACATCTGGGCGGTTTGCTCCCATATTTTTGCCCTGTCGGCCCATGTCGAGATTGTAGCGGAATATGACGGGCAACGCAGTCAATTGTTAAACAGCATCGAGCATCAACTGCGGCATGATTTTCATATTACTCACACTACGATCCAGTTGGATTGCTCAACATGCAATAATGGCCCCTTGATCAAGGAGTTGAGCCACACCGAACGCAAAGCGGCGTGCTGCGGACACGAGCACGGATAGTTGTGTAAGCAAATCACAAATGGGCTATGCCATCAAGCATAACCCATTTGTTTTTTGGTGGAGCTGAAGAGGATCGAACTCTCGACCTATGCGTTGCGAACGCATCGCTCTCCCAGCTGAGCTACAGCCCCAAGACTAATTATTGATATGTCGCCAGCGGCAGTGAGACTTTGAATGTCGCACCACATTCACTACTTTCTACCTCAATTGAGCCAAAATGGCTAATAATAATACGGTTGGCAATTGCCAGGCCAAGACCGGTGCCATGATATTTTGTTGTGAAGAATGGACTGAAAATCCGGGGCAGGATCTCTTTTGGTATACCCGCGCCGGTGTCCTGTATACTAACCATTGCTGACTTATTGTCAAGAGTTGCGTTGTCGAGAGAGATGGTGAGTCGCCCTCCGTTCGGCATGGCGTCGCAAGCGTTCAGTATCAGATTGAGAAACACCTGTTTCAGCTGATGGGGATCTGCTGAGAGTGGCCAGGATCCTTCCGCCATGAAGGTTGACAGAGAAATGCCGTTGTCTTCGAGAGCTGTCGTGCAGCTTGAGATGCAATCCTGCAGGATATCCAGCAGGTCACAATTACTGAAGCAGATGGTTGACTTGCGCGAGAAGGCCAGGATTTCGGTCAGCATTTTCTCAAGTCGGTTGACCTCGGTGACAATCGTGTCGGCATAGCAATATTCCCGGGTTTCCTCTGGTAATGCCTTGAGCAGTCGCCTTGCAAAGCCGCCAATCGTGATGATTGGGTTTTTTAGTTCATGCGCCAGGTTGGCCGCCATCTCGCCGATAACTGCCAGCCTTTCGCCATGCAGCAGGCGTTCGCGGGCATCCCGCAGGTGGTCATTGGTCTCTTCGATCTGGTTGTACAACATCGAATTTTCTATCGCCATGCCGGCCTGGTTGGCAAATAACTGCAGGAAGTGCAGTTTGCCCTGGGTGATTTTGCACCCGGATTCGGGGTTGTCAACGACTATGATACCGATGGTCTTGTCTCTTGCGATAAGCGGTGCTGCGGCAAATGAACCGCTGCATAGTTTTCTTATAATACAACCGGTTGTGCATTCATGGCAGGCGGCTGGTTCGTCCATAAGACCCAGGCTGCGCTCGCTAACGACCTGCCTGATCAGTGGACAGCCTTCGTTGATTTCTATGCGGGCCATGCGGACGCGGGAGCAGAATTCGTTTGAACGCTGCCGGTTCACAACTTCGTCGCTAATGTCCCAGCGACTCCCCAAAGCATCCCGATCGCCGATGATCTCCAATCCTGCTGATGTATTGCGCGTTACGCCCAGCATGCCTTGAAGAACTTCTGATTTTTCATTGCGTAAAAAGAGGATGGAGCGTTCAAACAAGCCTGGTGCCGGTGTGGTAAGGGCGGTGAGGATCAGGTGGGTCAGTTTGTTCAGGCGGATAGTGGAAAGCATGGTGTTACTGAACTGATACAGGAGTGTCAATTCAGACAACCGGTTGTCGTCAACGGAGCGCTGTGATGGAGGGCGGTGTTTCATCGTTTGCACCTGAACGCCTTGATCTGGTCAAGAGTGATCTTTAATGGCGTTCCTTTTTTTCCGCATCCATTTTGCAGTTGATGCACTGGGTCGTTACCGGCCTGACTTTGAGCCGCGCTTCGCTGATCTCTTCACCGCAATCTTCGCAAATACCGAATTCGTCAGCTTCAATTCGATCAAGGGCATCTTTGATCTTGTTGATCAGTTTCCGCTCCCGGTCACGGATACGCAGTTCGAAGTTGCGGTCGGATTCCTGGGTGGCGCGGTCGGTCGGATCCGGAAAGTTGGATGCATCGATGTTCATCTCGGTAACGGTCTTGCCGGCTTCGCCCAAGAGGGCCCTCATCTCTTCGTTCAATATGCTCTTGAAATATTCCCGTTTTTCCGGTTCCATGTTCAACTCCTGAATTTAGTTAGCTCTTGATTCTAGTGAGAAATAATCAACAAGTCCAGAAAAAATACGAGGGGTCTGATTCGGTACCGGGTCTCTTTTACAAAAGTATTACACACACCGCATGTTGTGACTTGCTATGATGCAAATGTTTAAATGGAAAGCGGAGGTTGCTAATGTCATCACAACTCAGGATTGGAAAACATATTGTACGTTACCCGGTTATACAGGGTGGTATGGGAGTGCGCATATCGGCCGGTCGGTTGGCCGGACATGTTGCCAAATGCGGCGGAGTCGGATTGGTGGCTGCACCCGGTATCTGCCTCAACAGCCCGTTCTACAACGGCAGGAACTACTTTCAAGCCGATGCACAGGCATTCAAGGATGAACTCCGCAAGGCCTATGAAATCGCTCCGGATGGCATCATCGGTGTTAACGTGATGGTGGCCCTGTCCGACTACGAACAGTTGGTAAAGGCCGCTATTGAAGGGGGTGCCAAGGTCATCGTCTGTGGTGCCGGTCTGCCGATGAGCCTGCCGGAAATAACCGCCCATGCCCCTGACGTGGCACTGATTCCGATTGTTTCCTCACTGCGGGCAGCCCAGTTGATCGCTAAAAAGTGGCACAAATCAT
>JACMKN010000271.1 GCA_014380135.1 Deltaproteobacteria bacterium | reverse complement strand
TTGCAGCCGGCGCCGTTTTTTGTGTTGTGTGCTGAACGCAGCCATTCATTGGTGTAGGTTTCACCAGTTATCTTGCTGACTCCCCCATGACAACCGAAGCAGTCCTGCGATTGCTCCAGTTTTGATGCTGCAGCAGGGCCTGTGACAGTTTTTTCACCGCAGCCTGAAAGTGAAACAACAAACAGGGTTGCCGTGAAGGCCTGCATCAGTTTTGATGGTAAGTGCATACTCGCTCCTTTACCTGGGAGTTGAAACTGAAACGGTCTATTTCAAAAGACGGTAAATATAGGAAAATGTGCTGCCTACGGAAATTCCTGATATGAGTCCGGCATAGCGGCTGATCTCCCTGGAAAACTGGACTCGCCCCATGTAGAGGTCTATATCGGAGGTCTCGTCAGTCATCAGGACGAGGATGTCCTGCCAGTCCTGGTCCCACTGGAATATCTGCAGGTACAGCTCCGAGCCTCGCCAGAGAAAAATAAAGAAGAAGACGAAGCCAAAGGCAATAAAGCCTTTGGAAATATCCGAGTCCCGGATGGCCAGGTAAATCTTTCTGACCAATTCGATATTCATGACGCACAAAAATACCCAGATCGCGTTCTCAACCATCCTGATGTTTCTGATGGTGTTGGGACTGGGGTTGGGATTTATGATCAGAAAGGTGCCGGATGCCGCCAGAATACCCAGCGTGCTCAGGTATACTATCAGCTTGTTGCCGGATATTTCAAAGGTACGGCAGAATACGTAATATTCGAGAAAACCGTGGGTGATCATCATGATTGCCACGGTACCGACAATATGGTGAAAAGCGGTCAGCTTCTGGTAGTGGCCCCAAGGGTTGATGCCGTAGGCCTGGCTGATAAAAATGAGGAAGAAGCCGATCGATATACTTGTCCAGACTCGGGCATTGCCGATGCTGAAGTAGAAGCTTATGGCACCTGCCAGTCCCCAGAAAATAACCTGGACAAGGTCGAACGAGTTCATTTGGGTAAGTAGTTCAAAAAACTTTTCCATATATCCTCCAGTGTGTCCCGATTAACTTAATACTCAGTTTTAGCGGCGGTTATGGCTGCGGTGAGCTTTTCCATCATGGTTTTGATATTCGTGCCGCTGATAAGCAGTTTCGCGGCCCGTTCGATTCCACTCATGATCCTTGCAGATCCGGCTTCATCGATCAGACATGCATTGCCACCGTTGTCAGACAGCTCTTTATCTACTATGCCGCGACCGACCTTGCCGACATATTCTCCGACGATAAGTTTTACCCGTTCTTCAAGTTCAGCAAGCTTCAGTGATGCCAACTTTTTGTCCCGTTCCTGGCGCTCCTTGTTGCTTCTGTCGATTTCCGACTGATGAAGAGTAACGGTTGTGTCCCAGATCTTCTGGATATTTGCAACTTCCAGAAGGTTGATCCCCATAAGCTCCTCAACACTGCGGGTACTGAACAGGTCAATCTTGGCACCGGGCAGGCCGGCAATTTTCTGTGATTCCGAGGAGGAGGTCTCTATGTCGCTGGAGCCGTCGTGGAAAAAGCCAAGCGGGTTGCCGTCCTTGTAAAAGATCATCGCGGAATGTTCTTCGGTATAGATGCGAAGGCAGCCGTTCATGCTGTCGTCCTTGACTTTCCTGAGAAGGGAATTGATGTCGATCAGTTTAAGTTCCTGTGCCTTGTAAAGGATCTCTCCCTCCAGGAGGGCATGGATGCACATGGTCAGGTCTTTGGAAAGTTTGTAGACATTCATGGCGCCGCTGCCGGAGGTAACCATCAGTTCAGTCAATGCTGACAGCGCTTCAAATCCATTCTGTCGTCTGCCGGTCTGATCTTCAAACTGTGCGCTGACGAGTTTGCCGGCTTCAAATACCAGTATTACGGTACCCGCCTGAAACACGAAGCTGGAATATCCGCTAAAAGCGCCGACACTCAGTTTGGTCAAAACTTCCGGCAGTTTGAGTTTGGTCACGGCCAGGTTCTCAAATAAGGGGTTGCCTTTGGGGAGAAGGAACATCGGTGCCTCCTGGGTGGCTGGATCTAAAACGCTGTAAACTTAATGCAAATCGGGAGGTAAGTCAAAGCATTTAATTCTGGTAATGTATCAGAATTATTGTATTTTTATTCAAAATACGCTCGAGAAAAGCGTCAAATAACCGGTCATCTGGCGTAATAATAGTGTTTTTGCGTTTTATTAATGCAGGGTCCGCTTGGCATGTCTTTGGTAAAGATGTCTAACATGCTGTTTAATAACAAAAAAGCACGAGATTCAGTTTTCAGTCTGTTCCCGTGCTCTATTGAAGAGGGTTACTATTATTCAATTGTCATGCCATCCGCGTCTCATTCCATTTCCATATCAAAGCGCCCTCTTAGTTGGTTCGTCTTCGGCTCCTCAACATACTGTTTGTATGCCCTCGTCGCCTCAATCCTCACCGCCTTGAGTGCATCTCTGGTCTGAAATTGGAATCAGCTGTTCTGTGCATCCACCACTGCGATGGCCGCCATCTTGACGATATCATCGACACTGTCGCCGCGTTGCAGAACGTGAAACGGTTTGTTCATTCCCATCAGGATCGGGCCGATCGCCTCGGCGCCGCCCAGGTGATGCAGCAGCTTGTAGCAGATGTTGCCCGAGTTCAGGTCGGGGAAGATCAGGATGTTGGCTGGTGTTTTCAACTTCGAGAAGGTGAAGCCTTCCAGCAGTTCCGGAACGACGGCCGTATCGGCCTGCATCTCGCCTTCCACGATCAGCTCCGGTGCGCGTTCCTTGACGATCTCCACCGCCCGTTTGACCTTTTTGGTCTGCAGGTGATCGACTGAACCGAAGTTGGAGAAGGAGAGCATCGCCACCCGCGGTTCGATGTCCAGCATACGGACCTTCTCGGCCGCCAGGATGGCGGTTTCGGCCAGCTCCTCGGCGGTCGGGTCGATGGTAACGGTCGTATCGGCCAGGAAGTAGACATCATTTTTGAATACCATCATGTAGAGGCCGTGCACACTATTAAGCCCCTGCTGCTTGCCGACAACTTCCAGGGCCGGGCGGATCGTTTCCGGATAATGGGTGTCGATGCCACCCAGCAGGGCGTCGGCATCCCCCATGCGCACCATCATGGAACCGAAATGGGTGCGCGACTTGCGGCGCAGAATGCGCCCTGACTCAGAGAGAGTCAGCCCCTTGCGCTGGCGCAGTTGGTAAAGCTCGATGGCATACTTCTCGGTCAGTTCCGAGTCAGCCGGATCGAAGATCGGCACATCCAGTTCAATATTAAGTTCGGCCATCTTCTGTTCGATTTTCTTTTTGTCGCCGATCAGGATCGGCTTGGCGATGCCCTCTTCCACCAACTCTTTGGCCGCCCTGAGAATTTTTTCGTTGTCGCCTTCGGGGAAGGCGATCGTCTTGGGGTCACTCTTGGCCTTGTTGATGATCATGCGCATGATCTCTTTGGACTTGCCCTGGGTCGATTCCAGGTGCTCGATGTACTTGGCCATGTCTTCAATCGGCTGGCGGGCGACGCCGCTCTCCATGGCGGCCCGGGCGATGGCCGGGGCAACATGCAGCAATACCCGCGGGTCAAAGGGCTTGGGGATGATGTAGTCGCGTCCGAAAGCAAACTTGACATGTCCGTAGGCCTTGCTGACGGTGTCGGGCACCTCTTCGCGGGCCAACTGCGCCAGAGCGTGGACGGCGGCCAGTTTCATCTCTTCGTTGATGCAGCTGGCACGACAGTCCAGTGCTCCCCTGAAGATGAACGGGAAACCGAGCACGTT